>JADGOK010000162.1 GCA_017882985.1 Acidimicrobiales bacterium | reverse complement strand
TCGCGCTGTTCGTGCTCTCACCGCCGTCCCGGGCCCAACTCTCTTGTGCGGCGGAACTACTGGACCTGCGCGTCGTTCCGTTGACCCTCGCGTTCTTCGCCAGCCGCTTGGCACGGACTCGAATCGCGTCGCCACTGCCGTCGTGGTCGACGCCCCGTTGGGTTCGAATCTCTTCGAGTTCTGGGGATCGCTCTGGTCGATTGCGCTCCCGTTGCTATTCCTACTGGCCGTCGCGTTGCGGTCTCTCGTGCCATGGCGTCCTCGGGCGAATGCCGGTGCCATCGGCCTGCTCGCTAGAGCGGTAGCGCCGGGCGTCGAAGCCGACGACCACGACCGACGTACCAAGCGGCCAGCGCGATCACCGTGATGAGCGCGAGCAACAGACTCGTTACGACGAACACGTTCGAGATCCGCTTCGCCGCTTCGATGGCGATCAGCTTCGCGTTCGGGTCACTGAAGTGAAGAGCCCGCACCCCACTGCGCACCACCAGACCGCCACCGAATAGCACCAAGGCGGGGACACCGAGCGTCAGGCCCAGCGCCCAGTACTGGTGTCGTGACCGACGAACGAGGAAGCCGGTCGTCAGCGTCGTTCCGAGCAGACTCAGAGCGACGAGTATCAACTCGACGGCGAAGAACGATCGGGCCGCGTGCAGCGGATAATTGTGTCGCCGTATCGTTACGACGGCGTGCTTGAGTCCAGTCGGCTTCAGCGGAATTCGGGGATCGATCGAATGCATCACCTGAGTGAACCGGTAGATCAATGGGCGTAGGTCAATCCGCTCACTGCGATGCGCCGCGAGTGCGTCGTACGCGCGAATGAAGTCGGCGCGCGCCATGCGTTGGGTGACGGGATCGGCAATGATGCCTTCGACGGCCACTATGAGCTCTGCGCGATGCTGCGCGATGGCTCGACTGGTTGCGTCCCTGCTGTCCTTTCTCAACTGATCGACCAGCTTCACTGCCACCGCGTGGCGAACGTTCGTGCTCGTCACGACCGCGAGAATCGCGTCGGCAGTCGCAGTAGGAGAACCGGCAAGCGAGGAAGCGACGTTGGTCCACCCCGCCAAGAGGAACAGCAGGCTCGAGAAAGCGAGCAACAACACCGCGAGGAGTCGTCGAGCGACGGCGCGACCTTTGGCGTGCGGACTTTCCGGTTTTGCCACACTGCTCATTGGCTCGAGGTTCGTCATTGAGGTCAACCTTGACGAGTGAGTACGCGAGCGCGTGGGTGCGGACGCAAGGCTCGGGTGCAGTGACTACGCATCCGCCAGTCCCCCAGTGCTCGACTAGCGCCATGGTAACACTGGTCAATTGGCGATCAAGGGTTCGTCGTGATGTCCGAAGACGTGCCGACACACGCAAGGACGCCGTGACCATTACGACGTAGAACGCACCGACGTTCCGACCCGCTCGCCGCTCGATATGCGCGCGGCGTAGGCGATTGGCGCCAACGTCAAGATGAGAACACCGACCACGACGGCATTGACCTCGGGCAACTGCTGACCCAGACGAATCGCACCGAAGATCCACAGCGGCAACGTATTCTGCGCGCCCGCAGTGAACGTCGTCACGATGACCTCGTCGAAGCTGAGCGCGAAAGCGAGCAGTGCGCCCGCGATGATCGCCGTGGACAGCATTGGCATCGTCACGAGTCGAAACGTCTGCACCGGACTGGCACCGAGGTCGGCCGAGGCCTCGATCAACGACATTGACGACCTTCGCAGTCGTGCGACGACATTGTTGAACACGACGACGATACAGAACGTGGCGTGTCCGATAATGATCGTGTAGAGCGAGAAGGGAATACCGGCGAGATTGAACGCCGACTGCAGCGCAAGTCCGGTGACGATGCCGGGTAACGCGATTGGCAGCACCAACAACAGCGACACGCTGTCGCGTCCGAAGAAACGAAACCGGTGAATGCCAAAGGCGACCAGGGTCCCGAGTATGAGCGCGATGATCGTCGCGAGAACACCCGCCTTCACGCTCAACCACAACGAACTGCGAACCGCCGGATCGTGCCACGCCACCGAGAACCACGACAACGTCCAGTGATGAATCGGAAACGTCTGCACGTTCGACGCGTCGAACGCGAACAAAATAATGACGAGCAACGGGGCGATCAGGAAGATCACGACGAGAGTCGCAAACAGAGCGAGCCCGCCTCTCGTGAACCGCGAGAGTTTCATAGTGCCTCGAAGGCGCCCGCGAAGCGGGCGAGCAGCAAGTAGACGGCCATGATGGCAATGGAGACGAAGGCCAGCGCGGCGGCGAAGGGTAGATTGCCGCCGTTGATCGCACTGTCGTAGATGGCGTTGCCGATGAAATTGGAACTCGATCCGCCGATCAACAACGGCGTGATGAAATCGCCCAGCGTGAGAGAGAAGGTGAAGATCGACCCGGCCACGATGCCGGGAAGGACCATCGGCAGGAGAACCCAGCGGAAAGTCGACCATGTTCCCGCGCCCAAGTCCGACGAGGCCTCCATCAGGGAATCGGGCACTCGCTCGAAGGCACCGTAGATCGGCACGATCATGAAGGGCAGCCAGAGATAGCTGAAGACAATCCACATCGCGATGTTCGAATAGGCAATGTGGGTAGTGGGTAGCCCGAGACGCGACTCAATGCCGGGCAGCACACCCTTGTCCGACAGAATGTTGATCCACGCGTACACCTTGGCGAGGTAACTGGCCCACAACGGGAGCAGCAGCATGGCCAGGAGTACTTGGCGCCACCGACGGCTGGCGACTTTGGCGAGGAAGAACGCGAACGGCAACGCCACCAACGCGTCGGTGATCGTCACGATCACCGCCATCAGCAGCGTCCGCAGAATGATCGACCCGTAGACCGGCTGCGTGAAGATCTGCGAGAAATTCGACCACGTCCACTGGTACACGACGTTGCCGGTGAGCGAATTCACCGTGAAGAACGCCGTCACGAGCATCGTGATCAACGAAGCGACGTAGATCACGAGGAACCACAACAACGGTGGCGAAAGCGTCAGGACGCCACGAAGCCAGGGACGGCGCCACAGCGCCGCCCCTGCTCGTTGACGTAAACGCACCTCGGTCGACAAAGTGACCTACCCGTGAATCTGTGTCCAGGCCTGTTGCCATTGCGAGAAGTCAACGCAGTTCGATTTGCCGTTGTCGCACGTCGCGAGCGGCGTCTTCCAGAACTTGATCGTCGAGAAGTAGGACTGGGGAGCATCCGCGTGGTACGCGGCGCAGCCGCCTTTTTGCAGTGTGTTCATGATCGCGCACGCCTGGGTGTTGGCCGGCGTCTCGCCAAAGTAGATGGCCTCTTGAGCCTGAATCTTTGGTGTCGACACAAACGCCATCCACTTGTACGCGCAGTTGGGGTGTGGCGCGTTGGTGGCGAGTAGCCAGGTGTCAGCCCAACCGGTTGCCCCTTCACTCGGAATCGTGTCGGCGACCTTGGCACCGGCCGCGACGAGCGTGTTGGTCTGGTACGGCCACGCGGCTCCGACAACCACCGAACCGTTCTGGAACAGCGAGATCTCCTGACTCGCGAGGTCCCAGTACTTCTTGATCAGCGGGTGCTCGGACTTCAAGAGGTTCACTGCGGCGTTGAACTGCGGCTGGGTCAACTCGTACGGGTCGGTGATGCCCAACGAGGGCTTGGACTTGGACAAGTAGAGGGCGGCGTCGGCGATCTGAATCGGATTGTCAGGAACGGTTACCTTGCCCTTGTATTTCGAGTTGTACAGCACCGACCACGACGAAGGGGCGGCCGCGAACGTTTTCTTCGAGTACAACAGCACGTTCGGGCCGAACTCGTAACTGATGCCGTAGTGACGGCCGTTGATCGTGTTGAACGACGGTGCCTTAAGGAAAGGCCGGAACTGGCTCCACGACGGAATGAGTTTGATATTGATGGGCTTCACGTTGCCGCCGTAGATCAAGCGCAAGTCGGCGTCACCCGACGCCGACACCAGGTCGTA
>JADGOK010000161.1 GCA_017882985.1 Acidimicrobiales bacterium | reverse complement strand
AATCACCAGATCACGGTCGTCAAGGACAACGGGCTGGTGAGCCACGTCTTCGCCGACACCACGCTGCGCGCACTCGCGGGCTCGATCGTGATCGGCCACACGCGTTATTCCACGTCGGGTTCGGCGAACTGGACCGCGGCCCAACCGGTCTATCGTTCAGCCGGCTCATCGGGCTTCGCCCTTGGTCACAACGGCAATCTCACCAACACGGCCGCGCTCGCCGAGACCGCGGGCATCCAGGTGACATCGATGCTGTCCGATTCAGACCTCACTGCGGAACTGCTCGCGCGCGAGGTAGAGGCCGGCGCGACGCTGCCCGAAGCGCTGCGCACGGTGCTCGCGCTCGCCGAGGGCGCCTTCTCGATGGTCATCCTGGAAGCGAACGCCGTGCACGCCGTGCGCGACCCCCACGGTTTTCGTCCCCTGTGTCTCGGTCGTCTGGGCACCGCCGACGCCCCCGAAGGTTGGATCGTGGCTTCGGAGTCGCCGGCCCTCGACGTCGTCGGGGCGGCGTTCATTCGAGAGATCCGCCCGGGCGAGATGGTCACGATCACCAGCGCGGGCGTGACGTCGGTGCAGTTGCTCGAGCCGGCCGAAGGCAAGGAGAAACTCTGCATCTTCGAGTTCGTCTACTTCGCGCGCCCCGACACCTACCTCATGGGCCATCAAGTGCATACGACACGTCGTCGGATGGGCGAGTTGCTGGCGGCTCAGTCGAACGTCGAAGCGGACATCGTGATGGGTGTACCCGACTCAGGAATACCGGCTGCCGAGGGATACGCCAAGGCGTCGGGGATCCCCTTCGGGTACGGACTCGTGAAGAACCGCTACATCGGCCGGACGTTCATCGCGCCCGACCAGAACATGCGCGCCGCGAGCGTTCGTCGAAAACTGAATCCGCTGCGTGAGAACATCGAGGGTCAGCGCCTCGTCGTCGTCGATGATTCCATCGTGCGCGGCACGACCACTCAGGCACTGGTCGGCATGCTGCGCGACGCCGGCGCACGTGAGGTGCACCTGCGTATCTCGTCGCCCCCGTTCATGTGGCCCTGCTACTACGGCATTGACACGCCGACGCGCGATGACCTGCTCGCGGCCAACCATTCCATCGAGGAGATGCGCGACTACATCGGTTGTGACTCGCTCGAATTCATCTCACTGGAGAACCTGCGCTTGGCGATCCAACTCGATGGTGAATGCTGCGACGCCTGCCTGACGGGCGACTACCCGGCACCGACCCCGGTTGCTCTCGGTCGCTCGGGCGGACGCTGGTGAGTCGACTGCTCGACCAACCCTCGGGCGGGAGGACGTACGCGCAATCCGGTGTGTCCATCGAGGCCGGTGACGAGGCGGTGGAGCGGATCAAGGGCGTCGTTGCTTCGACTGCCCGACCCGAAGTACTCGGCGGCATCGGCGGTTTTGGTGGACTCTTCGCTCTCAATACCAAGAAGTTTCGTGAGCCGGTGTTGGTCGCGTCGGCTGACGGCGTCGGCACCAAGCTCGAGGTCGCGCGCCAGGTCGGTCGCTACGACACCGTCGGGGTTGACCTCGTGGCGATGCTCGTTGACGATCTCGTGTGCGTGGGCGCTGAACCGCTCTTCTTGCTCGACTACGTCGCCGTCGGCGCCTTAAATCCCGCGCTGCTCGAGGAACTCGTCAGCGGCATCGCCCGAGGCTGTCGGGTCGCCCACACCGCGTTGCTTGGTGGTGAGACCGCCGAACACGGCGGTGTCATGAAGCCCGATGAGCTCGACGTTGCCGGGTTCGCCGTTGGCATCGTCGAGCGCGGCAGCGAACTGGGACCGCACCTCGTGCGTGGCGGCGACGTGCTCGTAGGACTGGCGTCACCCGGACTTCGCTCGAACGGCTACACCCTCGCTCGCAGTATCCTCGCTACGAGCCAGGCGGCCCTTCACGAACTGGCGTACGAAGGCGCCGAGCGCTCGCTGGGCGATGAGTTGCTCGTCGAGTCGGTCATCTACGCGCCGACGGTGCTCGCCATGATCGGCGAGTTGGCGGGCGCCGTTCACGCCTGTGCCCACGTCACCGGTGGGGGAATCTTGGGCAACGTGGTGCGAATCCTGCCCCCGTCGCTCGACGCCGTCATCGAGATGTCGAGTTTCGCAACACCGGAGATCTTCTTCGAGATTCAACGCCGAGGTCGCGTCAGTGCCGACGAAATGGTGAGGGTCTTCAACTGCGGCATCGGGATGGTCGTCGCGATCGAAGCGGGAGTCGCCGACGCCGCGCTGGACGTCGCACGTTCGGCGGGTGTTGACGCAGTGATCGTCGGCGAGGTTCGACCCGGCAACGCTCAGGTGGTCTTGACGTGAGTGACGCACGCGAACGAGTCCGTCAGCATCTTCTCGAGCACGCAGTGCGCCGCGGCGATTTCACGTTGAAATCCGGGGCCAAGTCATCGTGGTTCATTGACTCCAAGCAGACGATCTGCGCGCCCGAAGCCATGGTGGACGTGGCGACGTTGCTGCTCGAAAGGATTCCCGAAGGGATCACCGCCATCGGCGGGCTCACGATGGGGGCCGACGGCGCGACGTTCATCACGGCCGGCGTGGCCGCCACGCGGGGCCGATCCCTACGCGCTTTCAGCGTTCGCAAGGAAGTCAAGGATCACGGCGCGGGCGGACGCATTGCCGGTTCGTTGCTCGCGAGTGATCGAGTCGTCATCACCGAAGACACCGTCACCCGCGGAACGAGCTTGGTCGAAGCGGCCAACGTCGTCGAGGAGTTCGGCGCCACGGTCGTGCTGTTGCTCGCGGTGGTTGACCGCGGCGGCACCGTTAAGGAGATGGCCGCGTCACACGGCTGGGCCTTTGACGCACTCTTCAGCGCTGCGGACCTCGGATTCGAGTACGCGAGCGGCTAGGAATTCTCCGCGAGCACGCTGAGCACGCGCGATCGCCAACGATCGAGTACCGGATAGTGATCCTCGGGCGTGTGCCCAAAGCGCAAGACCAGTGCGTCGAGCGACGGCACGACGCTGATCATCTGGCCCTCGTAGCCACTCGCCCAGTAGGTGCCGTACTGATCGCCGGTCACCCACCACTGCCACGAATAGAAGTCGCCGCTCTCCTGGTCGAGACTGAGCGCCCGCTGGGCGGTATCGGTCCACCCACGTGCGACCAGCTGGCGGCCGTCCCACTCGCCGCCTCGCAGATAGAGCAGTCCGAACTTGGCAAAATCGAGTGCCGTTGCGTGCAGGTAACTTGAGGCAATCCACACGCCCGTGGGATCGAAAGAGGGAACCGCACTGTGCATGCCCAGCGGCGCAAAGAGTCGCTGCTGAAGAAAGGCGGCGTAGGAGTCGCCGCGCCCGACTTCGTCGGCGACTATTCGACTCAACACGTTGGACGTGCCGCTCGAGTAGTTAAAGAACGTCCCCGGCTCGTGAGCCAAACCTCTGATCGCGCAGTACGCCGCGACGTCCTCCTTGCCCTCGCCAAAGAGCATCTCGATCACGTGGCTCCTCTCGCCGATCACGTACGCTTCGACGAAGTCCAGCCCGTCGCGCATCGCGAGCAGATCGCAAATGCGGATTGCGTGACGTGGATCATCGGGGTCGCTCCATTCGGCCACCGGCGCCATTTGTTCGGGCGTCAGACGTCCTTCGTCGACCAACGTGCCGATGACCATGTGCAACATCGATTTCGCCATCGACCACGAGAGCAGTTGACTTTCGTTCGTGATTGGCTCGGCGGGGCGATCGAAGAACTCCTGGACGCCGCCGTACCGCTCGACGAGTACCCGGCCGCCCTGGATGACGACCACGGCGTTCGTCACGGCGAGCTCGTCGTCGCTGAAGGCCTCGTCGACGACGCGCTCGAGTTCGTGTTGTCGCTCGATCGTGCCCCGCGGCCACTCCTCGGTGGGCCAGGGTACGTCCACTGATTGAGGCGCGTAGTTCGCCGTGATGCTTGGTAGTTCGGACATGTCTTCTCCTCGTGGCCGTACGCATTGTGCCACGCCGTC
>JADGOK010000160.1 GCA_017882985.1 Acidimicrobiales bacterium | reverse complement strand
CCCTTTTGCACTTCGATCGACACGTTCTCAATGATGGGCGAACCGCCGTAGCCCGCCGTCAGGTTCTCCACCCGCAGCACCACGGGCGACTCGGTTGCCACGTCACTCATTCGTCATCATTTCCCAGGTACGCGTCGACGACGCGCTTGTTGTCGCGTAGCTCCGCGAAGGGACCCTGCGCGATGACCGATCCCAGATCCATCACCACCACCTCGTCACAGGTCCTCTCGATGAACGGCAGGTTGTGCTCCACGACGACGACGGTGCTGCCGGCCTTCTTCAGTTCACGAATGGCCTCGCCGATCCGTTCGCCCAGAACCGGGTTGACCCCGCCCATCGGCTCGTCGAGGATCGTCAGCCTCGGCTTGGCCGCCGCGATTCGTGCAAACTCGAGCAGCCGCTTCTGGCCCCCACTCAGACCTACCGCACGGTCGTTGCGAACGCCGTCGAGACGGTAGTGGGTCATGAGCACGCGCAGCTCTTCGGTCTCGGCGTCCTCTTCACGTCGCATGCTGTGGCCGAACCTGAGTGAACGCCAGATCGTTTCGCGCTTCAGATCGGAGTGCCCGACACGGACGTTGTCGATGACCGACAGATCGCGCCATTCACGCGGAGTCTGGAACGTGCGGATGAGGCCCATACGTGAGATCGCGTCGGGCCGTTTGCCGACGACCTCTACCCCCGCGAAACGGACACTGCCCCTCTCGGGTCGCTCGAATCCGGACACCAGATCGATCACGCTGCTCTTGCCCGCTCCGTTGGGACCGATAAGGCCAACGACCGTACCCTCGCGAATCGTCATCGAACAGTTGTCGACCGCGACGACGCCCCCGAACGACTTGGAGATGCCCTCGATCTCCAGAAGTGGCGCCGCGCTCACGTCGCGGTTCCCTCGGGCGAGTCGGCGGTTGACTCCACTTCGCCGGCCAATGACAACGGCTTCGATCGCGACAGCAATCCTCGCCAACTCCGGCGAGGCACGGTGCCGTCGGTCCCCAATCGCTCGGGAAGCAGACCGCTCGGCCGGAACTTGAGCATCAGGATGATGAGCAGACCGATCAGGATCTGGCGAAGCGCGGGGCCGAGTTCTGGTCGTGCGGCCGGCGAGGGAATGTAGCGCGTCATCTCGACGAAACCCACGTACACAATGAACGAACCCAGGACGACACCGCGAGGATTACCACGACCCCCGACGAGGATCGCCGCGTAGAGCACGAATATCTCGGTCGGCTTCCAGTCGAGCGGATTGAACGCACCGATGTAGGCGGCGAAGAGTCCCCCCGCGAATCCGGCGAGCCCGGCGCCAAAGAGGTACGTCCGGTACTTCGCCCAGAAGACGTTGCGTCCGTAGACCGACGCGGCGCGTTCGTCGTCACGCACGGCGCGAACCATCCGTCCGAACGGACTTCGCGAAAGACGCTGCACCATGAGATAGACGACGAAGAGCGCGAGCAGACAGAACCCGAGAAAGAGGTAGTGGTAGGCCGCGTACGAGAGTCCGCCACCCATCGGGTCGAACAATCCGTACACGCCGTTGTAACCGTTGAAGAGCGGCGTGAAGTTCTCGACCAGGTAGTAGATCGCCCAGACGGCCCCAAGAGTAGTAATCGAGAAGTAGACCTCGCGAAGGCTGCGCAACGCGATGGCACCGATGATCGAGGCGAAGGCCACGACCACCACGACCGCGATGAAGACGGCGAGCGGGTAGGGAAGGCGCAGGCCCAAGACGTACTCCACTGGCGATTTCGCCTTGCCAACCGTCAGCACGATGGTCATGTAGATGCCGAGGGCGAAGTACGCGTAGGCCGAGAGGTCGAAATCCCCGGCCCATCCCCAGATCATGTCGATGCCGAGCGCCAGCACGCTGAAGATCGCTGCTTCAGTGAGAATCGCGGTCCAGTACTGGAGCATCAGACACGCACCGTCTGCGCCCGACCGCGCACGAATATTCCGTTGGGCTTGATGAGCAGCATGACCACGAGGAATCCGAACGCGATGACCAACTGGTACGCCGACGAGGTGTACGTACCGGCAATGGACATGACCAGTCCCAGCACCATGGCGCCGCCGAACGTGGCGTACGGACGACCGAGACCTCCCCCGACGGCGGCGGTGATCGAGAGCAGCAGGAAGCCGTTGCCAACGGACGGCGTGATCGTGCCGATGGTCTCTCCGTAGAGGAAGCCTGCGAAACCCGACACGGCGCCGGCGACGGCCCACGTCTGCATGACCACGCGGCGAGCGGGAATGCCGCTCACCTGGGCGAGGTCTCGATTCTGCGAGACCGCCCGAAGAGCCTTACCCAGACGAGTGCGCTGCAACAGTACGTAGATGAGGGCCGCGACGACGACGGCCGACACCATTACTTCGATCGTGAGCGTCGTCCACAGAAACGGCCCGACGTGCAAGAGATTGCCTTGGGCGAACGAGTACGACACGCTGGCGCCACCGAACCCGATCAACAAGAGGTTCTGGAGGATGAGCGAGGCGCCGAGTGTCGCAATGAGAGTTGACAGGGATTTCTGATTTCGGAATCGCTCGATGAGAAAGAAGTTCATCCCGATACCGGTGAGGGACCCGGCTATAGTGGCGACCACAGCGCACACGTAAATACTCTGGTGGAACGTGTTCTCGGTGACGTACGCGGCGTACGCGCCGATGGTGAGGACTTCGCCGTGGGCCAGGTTGACGACCCGACTCACCGCGTACTCGAGTGTGAAGGCGACGGCCGACAGCGCAAGAATCGCGGAGACTGCCAGTCCCATCCCCACGCTGATCCAAAAGATGCTCATGTCCCCCCGAACAATTGCGATGGACAGTTCAAGCGAACCCGCGCTGGCTCGGCCCTTGAAGTGAATTGAAGGTGACTGTAACACCTCGTGAGTTCGGTGCACGCAACAACTTCTCGACGACACTGCACACAGGGACTAAATCTCTCACCGAAAATTGATTGGTCGAATTGGGCCACTTCGTACGGATTCATAGTGTGCGGTGACGACACATTGTTGCAACTATTCACATTGGTCAACCACTCACGTCACGCTTCACTCTCTTTCAAAGAATTGGTTGACCACTCGCCGTACGTGAGATGAACATCGCGCAATCGCCGATCACCTTCATCACTTGGTTCAAACGGTGCGCATTGGCCGACCAGTTGAAACTGTTGAGTAATGATGACCGCAATTGACTCTGCTCTCGACTGCCAGACGGTGAGAAGACTGGCGAGCGGCTTCGGGTGGCGAGCACTTCAATGACGAAATACTTTCCCGAGTCACGAAGGCGCATTGTGTCACGTTGACATCTGTTGTCGAACCGCATCGCGTGATGGGAACCCGGGTGGACGGCGCCAACGAAGGCGATCCGTCACCGTCGAAGCTTCCCACCATTGGACGCAGTCGAGCCCATTTTGAGGCGGAATTTCACAATGAATTCGAGGTGAAAATCGTTCGGCGGTCGGCTGAACCGAGCGGTTGCTCAACCGGTAATAATGGACGTATGTCATTCCTCTCCATAAACCCCACCACCGAAGAAGTAATAGCGGAGTATCCCGCGTCAACGCCCGAGGAGGTGGAAGCGGCGCTCGCGGCGTCTGCCCAAGCCTTCGCCACGTGGCGAACCACACCGTTCGAGGAACGAGCCGTACTGATGATCCGTGCGGCCGAGTTGCTCGAGGGAGAGGCGCCGGTTGTCGCTCAACTGCTCACGTCAGAGATGGGCAAGACGTTTGCCGCGGCGAAGGGCGAAGTCGCAAAGAGCGCGATGACGATGCGGTACTACGCGGAGAACGCCGCCACGCTGCTCGCGGACGAGTTGATCGCCTCACCCGCATCGAGTAGCGGCATCCGCTACGAGCCGCTCGGCACGGTCCTGGCAGTGATGCCGTGGAATTATGCCTTGTGGCAGGCCATTCGATTCATCGCCCCCTCGATCATGGCGGGCAACGTCGGCATCTTGAAGCACGCTCACAATGTTCCCGGCACGGCGAAATA
>JADGOK010000159.1 GCA_017882985.1 Acidimicrobiales bacterium | reverse complement strand
GCCACGCTGCACCGGTGACCGCGGCGGTGATGCGGGTCGATTTCGCGCCACTGCTCTCGATCTGCTGGACACCCAGGGACGCCCCCCATTTGGCGTAATCGAAGGACTCCTCCGCTCGACGAACGATTCGGTCCATCGTCACGACGGTGCCGACGGGGTCATCACCGATCGCGGTCTCACCGCTCAGCATGACCGCACTCGCGCCGTCCAGCACGGCATTGGCGACGTCGGTGACCTCGGCGCGCGTGGGCACCTGGGCGTGCGTCATCGATTCGAGCATTTGCGTCGCCACGACCACCGGACGCGCGTAACGCACGCCGTGACGGACAATCTCCTTTTGCAGATGTGGCACTTCTTCGATCGGCATACGCACACCGAGATCGCCGCGCGCCACCATGATCGCGTCAGAGACGGCAATGATCTCGTCGAGATTCTCAACGCCCTCGGAGGTCTCGATCTTGGCCATCAGCATCACGTCGTCGCGCGACAAGACCGTCCTCGTCGAGACCATGTCGTAGGCCGAGCGTACGAAGGAGACGGCGAGGATCTCGAACGACTCGCCGCGCAGCGCCTCGAGGCGCTCGCGATCGTCATCGGTAGGAAGTCGATCGTTCAAGATCGACGAAGGAAGCGACAGGCCGGGCTTGCCCATCACCGATCCACCCGAGGTAACGGTGGCTCGCGCGGTCTTGCCCGACTGGATGACGTCCAGGGAAACGCCTCCGTCACCGATGTGTATCTTGTCGCCCACGCGCAGTAGCGCGAGGACGTCATGGCGCTGGACCGCGATGCGGTCAGCCGTCGAAGCGTCGTCAAAGGATTCGACGAGCTCGATCTGAGTACCGGTGGTGAGCGCCACCGGCGTCGTGCCGAACGACCCCGCACGAATCTTTGGACCGGGGATGTCGACCATGATCGCCAACTCGGGCGCGAGGGCGCGAATGCGACGCAGGCGTTCGATACCAGAAGGGATGTCGCCGTGGGCAAAGGAGAGACGGAAGACGTCAACACCAGCCACCATCAGGGCCTTGATGAGCTCGTCACTGTCTGAAGCCGGTCCAATTGTGGCAACGATTCGCGTGCGTCGCACGAGCATCCCTTCATCGCTTTTACCAAGTCTAGGAGATTTGACAACTTGGCCGTCCGTGCGAACGACGCGGACGGAGTTGCGATCGCGTTCGCGTCAGTGAATCGTCCGTTCCCTTACGATCGCACCGGCACCACGACGTCAGCGCCGTCGACGTCGACGACGCGCAGATTCATCCCATAACACTCCCCCAGTGCGGGGCTGCGAACGACGTCACCGGCGATGCCGTCGAGCACGACTCGGCCCCGATCGAGCAGGACGAGCCGATCAGCGAACTGGCCGGCCAAGGTGAGGTCGTGCAGCGTCGCGAGCACCGTGAGACCGCACTCGGCGACCTCCTTCTTCAAGAGTTCCAAGAGTTCCATCTGGTGGCGCAGGTCCAGCCCCGTTATCGGTTCGTCCAGGACCATCACCATCGTCGACTGCGCCATCGCGCGGCCGAGGACCATCCGTTGACGCTCCCCGCCCGACAGGGTCACGACGTCACGTTCAGCGAAGTCAAACAGCGAAAGCCGTCCGAGGACCGAGTCCACGATGCTCCGATCGTGCGGACTCGCGGCGCGAAACAAGCCGTGGTGCGCCGTGCGACCAAGCGCCACGTAGTCCCGTACGGTCATGCCCACGGGCACCTCGGGGTGTTGGGGCACGAGCGACACCTTTCGGGCGCGCTCGCGATCCTTCATCTCGCTCAGTGTGGTGCCGTGAATCGCAATCGATCCGTGAGACGGACGTCGCAGACCGGCGACCGTCTCGACGAGTGTGGTCTTTCCGGCGCCGTTCGGCCCGATCAGGGTGCACCAGGTACCGGGTTCCACCGAGAGCGTCACGTTGTCCACGAGCGTCGCCGAACCGGCGCGGACACTTAACTCGCGCAGGTCGATCGCACTCATCGCACGGCCGGTCGACGAAGACTGAGTATGAGGACGAAGACGGGTGCCCCGACGAGCGCGGTCACGACACCGAGGGGTAACTCGGAGGGGGCCATCACCGTTCGCGCGATGGTGTCGGCGAACACGAGGAACGCCGCACCGAACACAACCGAGATCGGCAGGATGCGCCGATAGGACGTGCCCACCAACAGCCGAACGATGTGCGGGACGATGATGCCCACGAAGCCAATGAGTCCGACGACCGACACGATGGCGGCCGTGCCGAGCGACGAGGCGGCGATGACGATCAGACGCACTCGGCTTACCGGCAGACCGAGCGACCTCGATTCGTCCTCGCCGACGCTCATGATGTCGAGGGCCCGACCCGATCCCACGCAGATCACCACACAGATCAAGACGTAGGGCAGCACCAAGATCACCGAATGCCAACTGGCCGCGGCGAGCGATCCGAGCAACCAGATGTAGACCCGCGCGATCGAATTCGTCGAGGACTGCTGGAGGAACGTCTGCGCGCTCGTGAGCAGCGACGAGACGGCGACCCCGGCGAGGATCAGGGTCGAGGCGTTCGATCGCAGCCCTCGGCCCCCCACGAGCCAGGTGACACTCACGGCCGCCATCGCTCCGACGAAAGCGAGCAGCGGTGCCCACGTCGGTGTCGTGATACCCCCACCCACGTCGACGATGGCGAACGTGGCCCCGAGACCGGCGCCGGCCGCGACGCCCAAGAGGTACGGGTCGGCCAGCGGATTGCGGAACACCCCCTGGTACGTGCCTCCGGCGACCGACAACATCGCGCCGGCCAAGAGTCCCAGGACGAGACGAGGCGCGCGAAATTGCCAGACGATCGTCGACTGCAGCGTCGTCAACGTGCTGTGACCAAGACCGATGTGGCTGAAGAGATCACCGACGACGCGCGACGTGCCGATCGACGTCGGCCCGATAACTAATCCACCGACGACGGCGACGCACAGTCCCGCGACGGTCAGCACCGCCACGATTGCGACGCGACGTCGGGTCGGTGGATTGGTCGTCACCGGGACTTAGCCCCAGAGCCGCGAATCGGCCAACGTCGCCTTCACCGCGGCGGTCAGCTGATTCATCAAGATCCCCAACCGTGGTCCCCAACGAGACGCCACGTCGTCGTCCAAATTGACGATGTGCGAGTCGACGACGGCGCTCACCGCAGAAAAGCCCGGTCGACCCGCCACCACCGTGGGCGTGACCGCGCAGCACTTCGTGTCGGCCAGGAAGATCAATTGCGGGTTGGCACTGACGATGTACTCGGAACTGAGTTGCGGGTAACCGGCGTCCGCGGATGTCGACTGGGCGTCGGCGATGTTCGCGAGACCGAGCGATTTCATGAGCGAACCGACGAACGTGCCGCTCGTCAGTGAGTAGAACGTCGGGTCGAGCTCGTAGTACACATTGATCGCCTTGCCGGGGTGAGCCGGTATGGAAGCGATGTCCGTCTTTATGGTCGCCGCGATAGAGGAGGCCAACGAGCGGGCCCTCGTGAGATGACCGGTCAAGGCGCCCAATTGCTTGATTTGGCTGAGCGCGCTACCGACCGACGTCGCCGCGTCCTGCTCGACTACCTTGATCCCGATCCCGCGCAACTTCTCCTTGATGGAATTGGCGTCGTAGGAGATGATCACGAGGTCGGGCTTGGTCGACGTGTGCAACCCGGTCCTTGCGCAGATACCAATGACCGATTCGACGCTCGGATTGAGCGCGTTGATGCGCTTCTTCGGCAACCCCTTCGTCGGGAAGTTCGCGTCCTGGTCGACGGCTTGGACCTGACGCCCCGCCCCGATGGCGAACAAGGTCTCGGTCGCCGTGGGTGAGAGCGAGACAATGCAGTGCGGCGTCGAAACGCTGGCTGCGCCTAGTGACGCACTTAGTAGGGGATACGCCAGCGCACTCACAATGAGTGCGACGACGAACCGGAGTGGTTTGAACATGGATATCTCCTTTCCGTCGAAGTTGGTGTGGACGACGGATGGATATCCGAACGACCGCTC
>JADGOK010000004.1 GCA_017882985.1 Acidimicrobiales bacterium | reverse complement strand
CCCTGACGCAGCTCCGCCACGTCATCGTGGCGTCGGTCGACGTCGACGTAGGTGACCATGTGGGCGGCGAAGTAGATGACCTTCTCCAACTGCTTGGCCTTGAGTTCTTCCTTCGGGGCGGTGCCCATCAAGAGGTAGGCCAACCACGAACGTGTGCCGCGCAGGTACCAGATGTGCACCACGGGCGCCGACAGCGCGATATGGCCCATGCGGTCACGACGAACTTTGTCGCTCGTGACCTCGACACCACAGCGCTCGCAGACGATGCCCTTAAAGCGCACCCGCTTGTACTTGCCGCACGCGCACTCCCAGGCCTTCTGCGGTCCGAAGATCTTCTCGCAGAACAGACCGTCCTTCTCGGGACGCAGTGTTCGGTAGTTGATGGTCTCGGGCTTCTTCACTTCTCCCGACGACCAGCTGCGGATGTTCTGGGCCGTGGCGAGACCGATACTCAGTTCGTCGAACTGGTTGACGTCTAACGGGCTCATGACAACTTCCTTTCGGCGGCGCGGCGGGCGTCTTCCTCGTCGCTACCGCGCTCGGGTCGACTGATGTCGATGCCGAGCTCGCGGGTCACGGAGAAGAAGTCTTCCTCGGTGTCGGCGAGGTCGACGTGAGCGCCCACCTTGTCGCGCACTTCTACGTTCAAACAGAGTGATTGCATTTCCTTGATCAGCACCTTGAACGACTCCGGGATTCCCGGCTCGGGCAGGTTCTGACCCTTGACGATGGCCTCGTAGGCGCGTTCACGACCCTTCATGTCGTCGGACTTGACGGTCAACAGCTCCTGGAGGGCGTAGGCGGCACCGTAGGCCTCGAGGGCCCACACTTCCATCTCACCGAACCGCTGGCCACCGAACTGGGCCTTGCCGCCGAGCGGTTGGGCCGTGATCATCGAGTACGGGCCAGTCGATCGAGCGTGGATCTTGTCGTCGACCATGTGGGCGAGCTTCAAGATGTAGGCGTAGCCCACCGAGATGGGGTTGTCGTAGACCTCGCCGGTGCGACCGTTAAAGAGCGTCACCTTGCCGTCGTTGTCACCGGCGAGCAAGCGCTTGCCGTTGGCACCATCGACGTTCAACGTCGCGAAGGTCTGCTGGATCGTCGGCTTGTCCTTTGCGCGCTCGGTCTCGTCCCAGTGCGCGCCGTCGAAGGACGGCGTCGCGACGTAGACCGCGGGCTCGGTACGCGGACGGGTCTTGCGGTACGGACGCATCGCGGCGTCCTGCTGGTCGGCGTGGCCCGAGGTGCCCACGGCGGGGTTGACCTCAATGCCGGCCCAGCCGTGGCGAGCGGCGTAGCCCAGGTGACTTTCGAGCACCTGGCCGACGTTCATTCGACTCGGCACACCGAGGGGGCTCAGGATGATGTCGACGGGCGTGCCGTCCTCCATGAAGGGCATATCCTCTTCGGGCAGGATCTTTGAGATGACGCCCTTGTTGCCGTGACGTCCGGCCAACTTGTCGCCCTCGGAGATCTTTCGCTTCTGAGCGACGTAGACCTTCACCAACTGGTTCACGCCAGGCTGCATCTCGTGGTCCTCGTCGCGGCTGTAGACCTTGACGTCGATGACCTTTCCGGACTCGCCGTGGGGAACCTTCAGCGAGGTGTCACGCACTTCGCGCGCCTTCTCACCGAAGATCGCGCGCAACAGTCGTTCTTCGGGCGACTGCTCGGTCTCACCCTTCGGGGTCACCTTGCCCACCAGGATGTCACCGGGCTGGACTTCGGCGCCGATGCGCACGATGCCGCGGTCGTCGAGGTCGGCGAGGATGTCGTCGGGCAGGTTGGGAATGTCGCGAGTGATCTCTTCGGCGCCCAACTTCGTGTCACGCGCGTCGATCTCGTACTCCTTCACGTGAATCGAAGTGAGGACGTCGTCGCGCACCAGACGCTCATTCAAGATGATGGCGTCTTCGTAGTTGTAGCCCTCCCACGGCATGTACGCCACGAGCAGGTTCTTGCCCAGCGCGAGCTCGCCGTGGCTGGTGCTGGTGCCGTCGGCGAGCAGGTCGCCCAAGGTCACCGTCTCGCCGCCGAACACGAGCGGCTTCTGGTTGATCGAGGTGTCCTGATTCGAACGGCGGAACTTGTTCAAGTTGTACTGCTTCTTGCCCAGGGCCTTGCCGTAACGGTCGGTGACGTCCTTTTCGTACTCAACGATGATGCGGTCACCCGAGACGGACTTCACGACGCCGTCGCCTTCAGCGATCAAGACGTCGCCCGAGTCGAGCGCGGCGCGTGCCTCCATGCCGGTTCCCACGAACGGGGCCTCGGGCATGATGAGCGGCACGGCCTGCTTCTGCATGTTGGCACCCATGAGGGCGCGCTGGGCGTCGTCGTGCTCGACGAAGGGAATCAACGAAGTGGCGACCGAGATGACCTGCTTGGTCGACACGTCCATCAGTTCAACCTCGTCGGGCTTCACGAAGTCGATCTCCGACGTCGTCGAAGAGGACTTGTTCGAAGCACCCACGCGCAGACCGGTGCCGATCGGGCCACGGCGCACGAGGACGCGGTCGGCCTTGATGACACCCCGGTCGTCGACTTCGGTGTTCGCCTGGGCGATGACGTAGCGCTCTTCCTCGTCGGCGGTGAAGTACTTGATCTCACCGGTGACGGTGCCGCCACTGACGACACGGTACGGCGTCTCGATGAAGCCGTACTCGTTGATGCGCGCGTAGTTCGCGAGGTAACCGATCAGACCGACGTTCGGGCCCTCTGGGGTTTCGATCGGGCACATCCGTCCGTAGTGCGACGAGTGAACGTCACGGACTTCGAGTCCGGCGCGCTCGCGTGAGAGTCCACCTGGTCCCAGCGCCGAAAGACGGCGCTTATGGGTGAGGCCCGACAACGGGTTGTTCTGGTCCATGAACTGACTGAGCTGGGACGTGGCGAAGAACTCCTTGATCGCCGACATCACCGGGCGGATGTTGATCAGGGTCTGGGGCGCAATCGCCTCGACGTCCTGGGTGTTCATGCGCTCGCGCACGACACGCTCCATGCGCGAGAGACCGGTACGCAGAGCGTTCTGGATCAGTTCGCCCACGCTGCGGATGCGGCGGTTGGCGAAGTGGTCCTGGTCGTCGATGTGGTACGTGGTCTCCTTCGCCGTGCGGTCACGGGCCAGGTTCAACAGGTACGTCGCGGTCGCCAGGACTTCAGCCTTGGAGAGCACGTGCAGGTCGGCGTTGGGACGCTCGAGGAGGTCACCGAACAACTCAAGGTTCTTCGCGACTTCGCTGCCGAGTTTGCGATCGAGCTTGTAGCGCCCCACGCGTGACAGGTCGTAACGCTTCTCCGAAAAGAAGGCGCCCTCGAAGTACTGACGGGCCGCTTCGACGGTCTGGACTTCACCCGGACGGGCGCGTCGGTAGATCTCGAGCCACGCAGTCTCTTGACTGGCGCGCACGAAGTTCTCCGGCGTGTCCTCGAAGTTGTACTTGTCCATGTGCTTGGCGATCTCGAGGTGCGCCTTCTTCCAGTCCGCGTGGAACTGGTCCTCGAGGAAGTCGAAGTGCGCGACGAACTGCTCGAAGAACGGCTCGTCCATCGCGGTGTCGAGCGCGCGCAGCAACGTGAAGATCGACACGCGACGCTTGCGAGCAATGCGCGCGCCGGCGTTGGCGGCCTTGTTCTTCTTCTCCTCGAGGTCGACCTGGAGCCACTCACCGCGGCTCGGGTGGATCGTTCCTTCGAAGGCGACCTTCTCGTCCTTGCCGGGCTGGAACAGCACGCCGGGCGAACGGACCAACTGGCTGACGACGACACGCTCGGTGCCGTTGATGATGAACGTCCCCTGTTCGGTCATGATCGGGAAGTCACCCATGAACACGGTCTGTTCCTTGATCTCACCGGTTTCTGAGTTGAGGAAACGCGCCCGAACGAAGATCGGCTGAGAGTACGTGGTGGCGCGCTGGCGACACTCTTCGACCGTGAACTTCGGCGGGCTCTTCAGGTCCACGTCGTCGGGGTCGAACTCGAGCTCGAGCGACAGACGTCCCGTGAAGTCGGTGATTGGCGAAATGGCCTCAAAGGCCTCACGCAATCCCTGTTTCATGAACAGGTCGAAACTGTCTCGCTGTATTTCGAGGAGGTTAGGCAGGGGGTGAGCTTCACCCAAGGCCGAGAAATTAAATCGCTCTGGGCTAGTGGACCGAGACGTCAACGGTCAATCCTCCGTGTGAGTGGGTGGCTACAGCAGGCTCCCGCGACCACGCGCAAAATGACGCCAAGAGACGACGAAGTTGAACGTAGGGACACGGTCTTTCAACTCTAGCGGCTGCGCGAGGGGATGCGCAAGTGGCGCTCCCCATTCTTGGGAAACGCGGCCGCCTGTGCGGTTGCCACACCCTAGGCACGTTCGCCGCCGAGGTCAAGTACTGGAAGCAGAAAAATGCCCCGGTCGGCGCACCGACCGGGGCATTTCGCCCTAAAACCTTGAAACTACTTGACTTCCACCGTCGCGCCAGCGGCTTCGAGCGCCGCCTTGGCCTTGTCGGCGTCGGCCTTGGAGACCTTCTCGAGGACGGGCTTGGGGGCACTGTCGACGAGATCCTTGGCTTCCTTTAGACCCAGGTTGGTCAGTGCACGCACTTCCTTGATCACCTGAATCTTCTTTTCGCCTCCGCCGGTCAAAATGACGTCGTAGTCGCTCTTTTCGTCGGCACCAGCGTCGGCAACAGCGCCACCGCCAGCGGCAGCCGGCGCGGCAGCCGCCACGGGGGCCGCGGCCGTCACACCGAACTTCTCCTCGAACTCCTTGAGCAGTTCGCTCAGTTCGATCACGGAAAGCTCAGCGATGCCATCGAGGATCTGTTCCTTGGTCAGGGTTGCAGCCATGGTGATTCCTTTCTTTTCTTCGTTTCGATACTTCGTTGGTGGGGTTATTCGGCCGGTTCGCTCGCGGCGTCCTCAACAGGCGCCTCGGTGGTTTCGGCTGAATCGTCGGCCACGGGGGCCGCCTCTTCAACCGCGACCTCCGCGACAGGTGCCGCGGCGTCGTCGCTCGCTGCGGGTGCAGCTTCCTCGACCCCGGCCGGAGTCTCGGCGGCTTCGACCTCTTCGACCACGGGAGCGGCCACGGGGCCACCCTTCGAGTCAATGAGGGCCGAGAGGCCGTAGGCGAAGTTTTGCGGCAGGGCCTTCAAGAGTCCGGCCATGGTGCGAAGTGGTGAGGCCAACAGTCCGGCGAACTGGCCGAGCAGCACGTCGCGACTCGGCAGATCGGCGAGTGCGGAAAGGTCCTTCATCGTCAGTGCCTTGCCGTCAACGACGCCGCCTTTCACCACGAGCGTCGGAGTCTCACGCGCGAAGTCGCGCAGGGTCTTGGCGACCGCCGAGACGTCGCCGTCGACGAAGGCGATCGCGGTGGGGCCGTGAAGGAACTCACCGAGGGACTCAACGGCGGTGCCGCTGATGGCGCGCAGTACGAGGGTGTTCTTGAAGACCTTGTAGTCGGCGCCAATCGAACGCAACTGGCGACGCAGCGACGAGATCTGGGCGACGGTCATGCCGCGGTACTCGGTGACGACGGCGGTCGACGAGGCGTTGACGCGCGACTTGACCTCGTCGACGGTGGCGACCTTGTCGGGGCGAACCTTGCTCATACTGACTCCTTCACCGGATGCCGCCCGGTACGGGCCTCGACATCCAAGCGAACAAGTCAGTCCCGAAGGATCAACTCGAACTCCTCGTCAGGCGGACCGGATGGTCGCTTACGCGGGCGAACCCGCACCGGATGTCTTCGGCGTTCTTCTACATCTGTGGCACAGCGTCGTGCGAGTGTTCCATCGTAGTGACGAGGGCCAGCCCGCGTCAAAACGATTGCTAGGCCGGAGCCAGCACCTCGTCGTTGTCGCGCGAGCGACTGGGGTCGATCTTGACGCCCGGTCCCATGGTGGACGACACGGTCGCACTCAAGAGATAACGGCCCTTCGCGCTCGAGGGCTTCACGCGAACGATCTCGTCGATGACGGCCTGCACGTTACGTACGAGGTCGTCACGACTGAAGCTCACCTTGCCGACGCGCAACTGCACGTTGCCGATCTTGTCGGTGCGGTACTCAACGCGTCCACCCTTGAACTCACTGACCGCCTTGGCGACGTCCATCGTCACGGTGCCGGTCTTGGGGTTGGGCATGAGTCCGCGAGGACCGAGCACTCGACCGAGACCACCGACTTGACCCATGAGGTCCGGCGTAGCGATTGCGATGTCGAAGTCGAGGAATCCACCGGCGACCTTGGCGACGAGGTCCTCGGCACCGACTTCGTCGGCGCCGGCGTCGCGCGCGGCCTGGGCGGCCTCGCCGGCGGCGAAGACGACGACGCGGTTCGTCTTGCCCGTACCGGCCGGCAATGAAATCGTGCCGCGCACGATCTGCTCGGCCTTGCGCGGGTCCACACCGAGGCGTATCGCCAGCTCGACGGTCTCGTCGAACTTCGCCGTGCTGAGGTTCTTCACCTTCTCGACGGCTTCGACAACCGAGAGGAGCTCCTCGCGATCAACCTGGGCCAGGGCGTTGGTGTAATTCTTTCCGTGCTTCATGCTTGTCTCCTAGCCCGCCACCGAGATGCCCATGGAGCGAGCGGTGCCCGCCACTTGCAGCTTGGCCATTTCGAGGTCATCGGTGTTGAGGTCCTTCAGTTTGGTCTTGGCGATCTCTTCGACCTGATCCATCGTGACCGTGGCGACCGTCTCGCGTCCCGCGAGGTGCGCGCCCTTGGCGACGCCCGCCGCCTGGCGCAACAGCACCGGCGTCGGCGGGGTCTTCAGCACGAACGTGAACGAACGATCCTCGTAGATCGAGATGTCGACCGGGATCACCGTGCCGCGCATTGACTCGGTCGCGGCGTTGTACTGCTTGCAGAACTCCATCGTCTGGATTCCGTGCGGTCCAAGCGCGGTGCCGACCGGTGGCGCAGGGGTCGCCCCGCCAGCCTCCAGCTGGATCTTCACTACCGCAACAACCTTCTTAGCCATGGCTTTCTCCTTACACCAGTTCTCTAGAGCTTCGTGACCTGCGTGAAGTCGAGCTCCACGGGGGTCTCTCGACCGAATATGTCGACCAACACCTTGACCTTCAGTTGGTCCTCGTTGATCTCGGCGACGTGTCCCGAGAACGTGGCGAACGGTCCGGTCTTGATCTGCACGGTGTCGTTCACTTCGAACTCGTGGGTCGGCATGCGGCGCTTGGCGACCGGCTGCTCGACGCCCTCGACGTGAGGGCGGATGATGTTGTCGACCTCGCGTCGCGTCAGCGCCGTGGGACGGGTCTTCTCCGCACCGACGAAGCCGGTCACGCCCGGAGTCGAACCGATCACGTAGAAGATCTCGGGGTCCGGCTCGCAGCGGATCAAGAGGTAACTCGGGAACATGCGCTTGGAGACCGTGACCTTCTTGCCGGACTTGAACTCGGTCACGTCCTCTTCGGGCAGGTAGATCTCGTAGATGCTGTCGCTCAACTCGCGCGACTTGATGATGTTGTTGAGCGCCCCGATGACCTTCTGCTCGTGGCCGGCGAAGGTGTGCACGATGTACCAGCGACCCGCACGGTCAAAGGCGCTCTCGACGACGGGCTCTTCGACGTCTTCGATGATCGTGACGTCGAGTATCTCGTCGCCGTCAACGTGCTGCTCTTCACTCACGTTGGTTTCGATGTCGCTCATTGTGATCGCCTTACTTCTGGAAGAGGAACGTTACGAACTTGGAGAAGCCGTAACCGAGGCCGAAAATCAGCGCGGACATAAACACGAGGACGAAGAAGACGATGGTCGTGTAGTTGATCACTTCGGGACGGGTGGGCCAGGCGACCTGGCGCATCTCCTCACGGATCTCACGGAAGAACTGAGCGGGCTTGGTGCGCTGTCCGCGTCGACGCTGCAGATCCTGCGTTGACGTGGCGCGTCGAGGGGCGGCGGCGCCGTCGGCACCCACCTGTCCCTGTCGCTGCATCATGCGCTTCTGTTCGCGGTTCATCTCACGTCTTTCGTTATTCGTTTTGGTACTTCGTGTCGAAACAATCTTCGCGCAGGGCAGGAGGGACTCGAACCCCCAACCCCCGGTTTTGGAGACCGGTGCTCTACCAATTGAGCCACTGCCCTTCGCGGTCAACCACCGAAACCGGGTGGGTGGCCGTAGGGAAGATAAATCTTACCATTCTCGCGGCGGATACCCCCTAGCGGGTCTCCTTGTGCAGGGTGTGCTTGCGCTCCCACTGGCAGTACTTGGACATCTCGATGCGCTCGCGGTCGTTGACCTTGTTCTTCATCGTGATGTAGTTGCGCCGCTTGCACTCCTCGCAGGCCAGCGTCACCTGTACACGCTTTTCGTTCTTCGCCATCGTTTCTCCTCAAATGTTGGTACTGCGTACTTCGTACTGCGTAGGGCCCACCGGTCCTGCCTGGTAGCGGCGGCGGGAGTCGAACCCGCGACACCACGATTATGAGCCGTGTGCTCTAACCACCTGAGCTACGCCGCCTGGCGAGCCCTCTGTCGGGATTGAACCGACGACCCCTTCCTTACCATGGAAGTGCTCTACCACTGAGCTAAGAGGGCGCCGCGTCGAAAAAAGACGCGAGGGGGAATTGTACTCCGACCAAGGCTAATCTTTCCAACCGGCTCCGCACTACCCTTTAGCGCATGAGAACACGCCTGGTCGAACTCGACGACGCACAGGCGCTCATGAATATCTACAATCCCGAGGTTATCGAGATGTCGGTCAGTTTTGACCTCGTGCCGCGGGTGTTATCCGAACAGGAGGCGTGGATCCGCGCCCACCAGGCGACGCACCCGTGCATCGTGGCCGTCAACGAGGACGACGACATGGGGGAAACTGGCGCGCGGGGCGAGAAGATCCTCGGTTTCGCCCTCGTCTCGCCGTTTCGCGACCGTCCGGCCTACGCCACGACCGTCGAAAACTCGGTCTACGTCTTTCGCCAAGCCCGCGGACGCGGCGTCGGCGAGGTGTTGCTGCGCGAACTGATCAACACCGCCCAGGAATCGGGGTTCCACTCGCTGATCGCCCGGATCGTCAGCGAGAACGAGGGTTCGATCCGTTTGCACGAAAAATGCGGCTTCACGCTGGTCGGCACCGAGATCGAGGTCGGTCGCAAGCACGGACGCTGGCTCGACGTCGTCGAATACCAGTACGTCGTACCTGATCGTCGGGGCTAGACCTCGAGTTCGACCTCCTGCTCGGGCCAGGACCACTGCGTCCAGCGCCCCATCGGCGCCACGAGTACGCCACCGAGGATCGCGACCGCCAGCGCGATCAGCAACGGATTGCTGTGGACGAGACCCGCGAGCAACTGACGTCCGCCGGGAAGACCAATGAACGGACCGGTAATGGAGAGGGCGAGCAGCCAGAAGTGTTCGCGGCCCTGGTAGCTGGCGGCGAGGAGTATCAGTCCCCACGCGAGGTACCAGGGTTGGACGACGGGCCCGAGTTCGACGAAGAGAATGAGCGACAGCCCGAGCGAGCGCACCCAGCCACGACGCTCTCCGTGCCAGAGCAGCCAGAGCGCGAAGCCGCCCGCTACCAAGAGTCCGAAGAGACGCGTCACCGAGAGGACACCCGTGACCCCCAAACCGTGCCAGCCGAGCGCGTGGGCCGTGTTGGTGATCGCCATGCCCAGACCGGTCGCGGGCGCGGCCCAAGACCGCACGGTCCCGTTCGAGAGCAGGTTCTTCACCCAGCCGAAGCCGAAGCCCGCAAACCAGGTCCACATGCCGAGCGTCGCGGCGGCGACGCCAGTGGCGATCAGTATCGGACGAAACCGTTGTCGAATCGTCGCGTGGGGCCCGAGCCAAGTCCACGCCACGTACGCGAGACCGAGTGCCGCCGGCGCCTTGATGGCCGTCGCGCACGCACAGAAGAAGAGTGCCCAAACCAGACGCCGCCGCACGGCGAGCGCGATGCCCACGACGAGGAAGCCCGCCATGATCGCGTCATTGTGCGCGCCGCCGATCAATGTGAGCAGAGCGAGCGGATTCATCGCGCTGAGTACGAACGCCTCGCCGGGGTCGCGATGCAGTCCGCGCGCGAGCATGGTGACGCCGAAACCGATCATCGCCACCGCGAAGACCTCCAAGAGGCGCAGTCCGACGACCGTGGCCAGCTGGTTGTGGCGCGTGATCTTCGCGATCGAGCCGTCGAGAAAGAGGAAGAACGGTCCGTAGGGCGCCGGCGCGTTGCCCCAGAGCGGGTCGACCGGATTGACGTACGCGGTCGAACCGAGCGAGAAGGGTCCCAGGACGTACGGGCTCAAGTGATAACTCGTCATCTCGCCCTGAGCCGCGTAACTAAAGACGTCACGCGAGAAGAGCGGCGGGGCCACGATCATCGGCGTCGCCCAGAGCAAGAGCATCCACCACAGCGACTTGAGCGACGCACCGCGATGCAGCTTCATCACTTCGGCGAGGCGCAGCCACACCCGCATCAAGAGCAGCAGTCCCCCGTAGACGAGCACAATCGAAAGGAGAAACTTCGTCTGACTCGTTGCCGCGACGTTCACACTGCTGGAAGGCTCACCGAAGAACCAGGTCTTGTTCAGGTCGAGCTTGAAGGGTGAATTCGTGAATGACACGCCCGCGAGCAGCAACACCATCGCGCCAAACCCCAGTGCCGCGGGCCGCCAGAGGAAGCGCCAGCCCTCGAAGGGACCGGGCATAAAGCGACCGAGCGGGGTGTAGCGATGCTCGAGCAACTGCACGCCGGTTTCGAACCGTGCGGCGGCCCGTTCGTAAGCGTGGCGAATGGCGTTGGCCCACGACGTCAGTCGTCTCACCCCGCTCCCTTCATTTCGAACAACGCCACCGTACTCCGCTCGTCCTTTTTCGGGCAGGGCCAATCCAGCTCTCGCTGAATTGGCCTTGGTGGGCCGGGAGGGATTTGAACCCCCGTAGGCAAAGCCGTCTGGTTTACAGCCAGATCCCATTGGCCGCTCGGGCACCGGCCCGCCGAGAATCATACTTGGCGCGACGTCTCGTCACCAACTGACGCTGAGCATCTACGCTTTGGCCATGCCGAGTTTCGACGTCGTCTCCGAGATTGACTTGCAGGAGGTTCGCAACGCCGTCGATCAGACGAACCGCGAAGCGACGACGCGGTTCGACTTCAAGAACACCAACGCCAAGGTCGAGTTCGCGGAGAAGGAACTCACCCTGAGCGCCTCAACGGAGGACCGGCTTCGCGCGCTCTACCAACTGCTCGAAGAGAAGATGGTGAAGCGTTCGGTCTCA
>JADGOK010000158.1 GCA_017882985.1 Acidimicrobiales bacterium | reverse complement strand
GCCGACTTCGGCCCGACACTGGGCGACGTCGTTGACGCCGAGCCAGTTGAGTATTGCCCCGTCCGCCTCTTGACCGGCGAGGCGCAGCATGCCCGGTCGTAGGGCGCCGAGCAGGATGGGCGGGCGTTGAGTCACCGGTCGAGAGAGCTTGAAGCCGTGGACTTCGAAGGTCTCATAGACGTGGTCGATCTTCTCGCCATCGAGCGCGCGCTTGATGAAACGCAAGACGTCGCGAGTGCGCGCGTACGGCTTCTCGTAGGCAATGCCGTTCCAGCGCTCGACGACCGGAGCGCTCGAGGCACCCAGTCCCATGGTGAAGCGGCCATCGGCCACCTCCGCGAGCGCGGCGATGCTCATGGCCAAGAGGGCCGGACCGCGGGTGAAGACCGGCGTCACGGCGACCCCCAAGTGCAGTCGAGACTCCCACGCCGCGGCGAGGGTCAAGGGAGTGAAGCCGTCGGCCCCGTCAACTTCGGCGGACCAGACGTCGGTGTAGCCGAGGTCGGCGAGTCGGTGGAACAGCTCGCGGTGCTCGCGGAGCGTAACGCCGTCAAAGGGGATCGTGATGCCGTAGCGCGATGTCATGGTCTCAGTGTTTCAGATTTGGAGCGACGTCGCGCGACCTAGCGCAGGTAGTCCTCGCCGCGCGCCTCGGGCACGGCGATGCCGCGTCGTTCGAGGCCGCGCACCCAGCGTTTGATGAGCGTTTCGAGCACCGCGACGCGGGCGAAATGCTTGTCCTCAGCGGCGATCAGGTCCCAATGGGCGTGGTGCTGGTCGGTGGTGTCAAAGACGTTGACGAGCGCCTTGAGGTACGCCGGTCGCTTCTCGCGATTTCGCCAGTCCTCAGACGTGAGCTTCCACTGCTTCATCGGATCCTTCTCGCGGTCCTTGAAACGCTTGAGCTGCTCCTCGTCCGAGATATGCAGCCAGAACTTGACGAGAATCGTGCCGTCGTCGACCAGGGCACGCTCGAACTCGACGATCTCTTGCGCCGATCGTTTCGTGGTGTCGTCGTCGATCAACTTGTCGACTCGCTCCACCAGCAGTCGTCCGTACCAGGAACGGTCGTAGACCGTCATTTCGCCCACGCCCGGGATCGTCGGTTGGAAGCGCCATAGGAAGTGGTGACGCAGTTCGATCTCGTTGGGTGGACCGATGGGCACGACGTGCACGTGACGGGGGTCCATGCCCGCGACGAGGTTACGGATTGCGCCACCCTTGCCGGCCGCGTCGAATCCCTCGAAGAGTACGAGCAGTCCGGGTCCGACCTTGTTGGGCGCCAACAGCCCGGCGGTGAAGAGCCGCAACTGGACGAGTCGAAGTTGAGCGGCTTTGATTCGCTTGACCGATTCGTCGTGGGTGAGCTTCTGTGAGAGATCGAGTCCGTCGATGAGACTGGTCATGGGTTTACCGGCTCGATTGTTCGCTGCGCAGGTCCATTCGGGGCCACGGGTCTCCTTTGCCGTTGATTTCACCGTATCGCACGCCGGCGAAAACCTCGCGTGCCGAGCGGCCATCAATGGGCTCCGTAAGATGGTCCGAGGAATCGTCGCGAAAGAGGGTAATGCGCAAGATCGCGCTGGTGGCAGCCGCCCTGGCCTTCGTGGGAGTCGGTGCCGTGACGTGGCGCGCCCACTCGGCCGCTTCGACGACCACCACCACGCTCGTGGCGAGCGTGACAACGTCCACCGTGGCGCCACAGAAGCTCGACGTGCCGGTCAAGGTCTGCGTTCCAAACGGCGCAACGTTGGTCTGCTCGCCGTGGCACCCGCGTGACCTGTGGTCCTCCGCGGTGCCGGACGTGTACTCGACGACGTTCGCGCCCGTCGCGGCCCAGCCCACGCTGCTGGCGTACGCCGCGTGGATTCGAACCAAGGCGACGATCTTCTCGCTGTATCCCGGCTACAAGGGTCCCGGTGACACCCCCCTCAATCGCGGACCCGAGATGGTTCCGCTGACGGGCCGCCCGCGACTGCTCGCCACGATGAACTCGGGCTTCTACGAGGCGGACAGTGCCGCGGGCTTCTACGTGAACCACACTTTGTATTTCCCGATGCTCGTCGGACTCGCGACCGTCGTGCGCTACTCCAACGGCACGGTCAACGTCATCACGTGGACGGGCGGCGCACGCCCGGGTCCGACGATTCAGATGGCGCGCCAGAACCTCCCACTGCTGGTGAGCAACGGCACGCCGACACCCCGGACCGCGAACAACGCGCTCTGGGGACTCACGTTGCACGGACTGCCCGCCGTCTGGCGCACGGCGCTCGGCATCACCACGTCGGGCGACCTCGTCTACGCGGCCGCTCCCGCCCAGACGGCCCAGAGCATGGCCCACGTCATGGTGCTCCTGCACTGCGTTCGAGCCATGCAACTCGACATCAACCCCGAGTGGCCGATCTTCGTGACCTACGCGGCGCCCGGTGCCCAGGGACCCTCGCTGTTCGTCCCGAACCCCAACCAGATTCCCGGACGGTTCCTCTACTCGAGCACCAAGGACTTCTTCGCCGTCTACAAGGCAACCCGGCCCGGTGAAGCCCAGCCGTGGTAGGAAAGCACAGCGCGCGAACGTCGAACGGGTCCAAGCGGCCCACGTTCAAACTGATGGTGATGCTGTTCGTGCTCGCCGTCGTGGTCGTCGCCGGTGTCGCGCTCGGCGCCGCCAACGTGCTCTCGCCGGTCGACACGTCGACCACGTCGACGATCCAACCCGCGTCGACGACCACGACGACGATCGCGCCGTCCAACGTCACGCTGTCGGCCGTCGGCGACACCGAACTGGGCAACACGCCCCAACTGCCGGCCAACCCGTCGGGCTATCTGACGCCGATCAAGGCGGCCCTCGCGGCGCCGATCGTCTTTGGCAATCTCGAGGGCACGATCACGTCCGCGGCGTCGTCGAAGTGCTCGGCGACCTCGACCAATTGCTACGCCTTTCAGGTGCCGACGGCGGACGCGGCGGTGTACCGAGCCGCGGGCTTCACCGTGATGAACAGCGCGAACAACCACTCCCACGATTTCGGCTACCAGGGCGCGCTCGACACGACGACGGCGCTGCGCGCGGCGGCCATCGCCCAGGCGGGACTGCCCGGACAGATCGGCGTCGTGCGCGAGGGAACGACCCGGGTGGCCTTCGTGGGCTTCGCGCCGTACGCCAACACGAATGACCTGTTGAACTTCAAGGCCGCGGCCCAACTCATCGCCCAGGCGAAGAGAATCGCCGACGTCGTCGTCGTGTACATGCACGCGGGGGCCGAGGGTTCGAGTGCCGACCACGTCACGCGGGCCAGTGAGTACTTCGTGGGGGAGAATCGTGGCAATCCCTACGCGTTCGCCCACGCCGCGATCGACGACGGCGCGGACCTGGTGATCGCCAGCGGTCCCCACGCGCTGCGCGGCATGGAGTGGTACCGCGGTCACCTGATTGCCTACAGCCTCGGTGACTTCGCGAATTATTACGATTTCGCCTCGTACGGCACGTTGCGCCTCTCGGCGATCCTGCACGTCACCCTCAGCTCTTCGGGATCGTTTCTTTCCGGTCACTTCACGTCGGTGGTGCTGAGTCCCTCGGGTCAACCGAGCGTCGATCCGACGGACGCGGCGGCGGCACTGGTCAACCAGCTCTCCGTCGCCGACTTCGCCGCGCGCGCCGCGCGCGTCGCACCGGACGGCACCGTTGTGGCGCCCGCGCGCTAGCAGCCGCCCGCCGGTCCCGGGGTGCCCGGACCGCTGCGCGGGTCAGCGACCGTGCCGACGTTGGTGGGGCGCGGATTGGGGCCCAGGTGCACCACGTACCAGACGCCGCGCCACGAGATGAGTGAGGCGACCGCCACCGAGAACTCCTTCGTGCCGTGACGGTAGACGAGACGAACGCCGGGTAGGTGCCAGTAGCCAATGAGATTCTCGCAAGGACCCGGGGCGATCCAGGTGGCGGCGGCGCGGTTGAGCGTGACGCCCACCAACGTGGGTGCGCCGCCGGTGAAGAGATACCGGTGGTAGGCAGC
>JADGOK010000157.1 GCA_017882985.1 Acidimicrobiales bacterium | reverse complement strand
TCTGGTCGACGCTATCGCGGCCGGACGACCAGTCATTGCAACGGCGTTCCCGCACGCTGTTGAATTGCTCAGTGAAGGGGCCGGTCTCGTGGTCGAGCACAGGGATCCCGACGCGATCAGCCGTGCTCTTCGACGTACGATTTGCGAACCGAAATTTGCTGAGAGGATGCGTCTCGAGGCGCGGCGTATCGCGCCGAGTCTGAGTTGGGACGCGGTGGCGACGCAGTACCTCGAGCTCGCCGACCGCATGCTGCTGAGCGTCGGCGTCGGATGATGCAGACTCCCGAACCAAATTTCTCGCACTTGCTCTCGCTCTCGGGCCCCTTTGGTACGTTCGAACACGCGGATCACACAACGGCTCGCGTCGAGCACGGCTACTGCACCGACGACGTCGCCCGGGTCTTGCTCGTCGTGTCGCGAGAGCCCGAGCCCTCCCTCGAGGTTGCCGCACTCGCGTACTCGTCGACGCGGTTTCTCGCAGCCGCCCAGGGGCCGAACGGCCAGTTCCGGAACCGTCGAAGCGAGTCGGGATCGTGGTTCGGTCCAATCGCGAGCGAAGACTGTTGGGGACGAGCCATATGGGCGCTCGGTTCGACGATCAGACTGTCGAAGGATGAGACGCTGCGCGCGTCGGCTCTCGTACTGTTTCGTCGCGCCGTCGCCGCGCGATCTCGTTGGCCTCGTTCAATGGCGTTCGCGACGCTCGGTGTCGCCGATTTTCTTGCCGTCGAGCCCGCGGACGTGGGAGCGAGGGGACTCCTCCACGCGGCAACCAAAGTCCTCGATCGCCCTGAAGTGAGCGACGTCTGGCGTTGGCCCGAAGACCGACTCCGCTACGCCAACGCGATTCTTCCCGAAGCGTTGATGACCGCCGGAGCGATCCTCAACGAGGATCGTCTCGTGACGAGTGGCCTGCGCCAGTTGCGATGGCTACTGGACATGGAGACGTCGCGCGGACATCTTTCGGTGGTTCCCGACGGCGGTCGCGGCCCTGAAGCGGACGAGCGCAAGTTCGACCAACAACCGATTGAGGTAGCCGCGATGTCTGAGGCCTGCCTCCACGCCTTCGACCTCACCGGCGACACCAAGTGGATCGAGGGTCACGAGATGGCGGTCCAATGGTTCATGGGCAAGAACGACGGGGGCGTCGTGATGTTCGACGTGACGACGGGGGGTGGCTACGACGGGCTCACCGCACTCGGGCCCAACCTCAACGAGGGTGCCGAATCGACGATCGCGCTGTTGACGACACTGCAGCACGCGCGCCGATTCGCGAAGGCGACCTCATGAGAGACATGGGAATCGCCGTGCGATCAGAGATGCGAATTCGAGCCGACGCGTCGCGCGTGCTGCTGCGCCTGTTCATTCCCGGCCAGGAACTCGTCGGGGGCAGCGAATCACGCGCGACCAAGACCGTTGAGCGAATTCTCGCGCTGGACGAGGCGGATGTCGATGCCGTGCTGACTGAGTTGTTAGAGCGATTCTCCGAGCGCCACGAGGATCTTGCGTCGGTGTTCTCGATGAACGCCCAACGCGTGGCCGACTACGTGAATGCGCCCATCACGGCCAACCATTGGCTTCTTTTGGGCGCCGCCTTCACCCACGAGTTCTCGCTGGAGGGCGCCGCTATCTGCAATCCGAGTCTCGTCGAGCACCCCGATCAGACCGACGTTACGCCAGGGAATCTCCGGGTCGTGCTCAGTTACCGCTCCATTGGCGAAGGTCACCAGTCGGCCATCTGCTTTCGCACTGGCGAGATAGACGCGCAAGGAACGATGAAATTCGAACAACCGCACGCGTTTCCGGCGATGGGCGCGATCAGCTCTGGATTACTCGATCGCAACACCTATCACGCCCTCTTGCGCGACCTCGGTCTCGACGGAGAGACGGCGACGTCAGTGCTGAACAATCTGTCCAAACGCTTCTCGGAAGAAGAACTCGACGCCGCGATCGCGAAACTGGAGACCCAGAGCGACACGCGTCTCAACGTCATCGCAACCGCGGGCATTCTGCGCTTGATCGCCGCGTGCTTCTACGTCGCGACCTTCGAGGAATCCATCGACCTTTCTCGACGCGTGCTCTGGCCGTCGACGCCGACGGAACGTCAAGGCATGGAAGACGCCCGATTCGTTCGATTCGAGGATTCGGGAGCGGCCAAGTACGTCGCCTCCTACACGGCCTACGACGGACACGCTGTCTCCCAGCAGTTGCTCGAGACTGACGACTTCTTGACCTTCGCCTCGTCGCCACTGGCGGGACGGGGAGCGAGGAACAAGGGATTGGCCGTCTTCCCGAGAAAGATCGGTGGTCGCTTCGTGGCACTCTCGCGACACGATCGTGAGTCGAACGCCATTGCCTTCTCGAACGACCTTCACCAGTGGAGCGACGTGTCGAACACCCAGATTCCCACCCAGGCGTGGGAGATCTTGCAGCTCGGCAACTGTGGATCGCCGATTGAACTCGCCGAGGGCTGGCTCGTCATTACCCACGGCGTGGGACCCATGAGGACCTACGGCATCGGTGCGCTCTTGCTCGACCTGGAGGACCCGACCAAGGTCATCGCTCAACTGCCGCGGCCGCTGCTGCTGCCCAACGACGAGGAGCAGGACGGCTACGTCCCGAACGTCGTCTACTCGTGTGGCTCGCTGGTGCACAACGGCACCCTCTTCATGCCGTACGGAATCGCGGATCAATCGATCTCCTACGTGACCGTCAAGGTCGCGGACCTTCTCGCGGCCTTCGAGCCCGTCTCGTAACTCGCGGCGTCTTCGAATGGCGCGAAAATGACGACGTTCGTGGTTCGAAGTCGGTCGCTCCACCCAAAATGTGAGCGATGAGTGGACATCCCCTGATCAGTGGTCAATAATGATGCCAAAGAGATGGAGGACCGGGTGAGCAACGTGGAGAGAGAACCGGACGTCGTGCGCGCCGCACTCGTACAGACCAAGTGGACCGGTGACAAGCAGTCGATGATCGAGGCCAACGTGGCCCTCGCCCGCAAGGCCGCCAGCCAGGGCGCCCAGATCCTCTGCTTCCAGGAGTTGTTCTATGGTCCGTACTTTTGTCAGGTGCAGGACCCGACGTACTTCTCGTACACCGAGCCCGTCCCGGGGCCGACGACCGAGTTGATGTGCGACCTCGCCCGCGAAACCGGGATGGTCCTCGTCGTGCCGGTCTACGAGGTCGAGCAGGAGGGCGTCTTCTATAACACTGCGTTCGTCATCGACGCCGACGGCACCTACCTGGGCAAGTACCGCAAACACCACCTCCCGCAGGTCAAAGGATTCTGGGAGAAGTTCTATTTTCGCCCCGGCAATCTCGGCTACCCCATCTTCCAGACCGCCGTCGGGCCGATTGGCGTGTACATCTGTTACGACCGACACTTCCCCGAGGGCTGGCGCGCGTTGGGCCTCGCCGGCGCGCGCATCGTCTTTAACCCCTCGGCGACCAGTCGAGGACTGTCCGCGTACTTGTGGAACCTCGAACAGCCCGCGGCCGCGGTTGCCAATGAGTACTTCGTGGGCGCCATCAACCGCGTGGGCGTCGAAGAGCTTGGCGACAATGACTTCTACGGATCGTCGTACTTTGTGGACCCGCGAGGCCAGAAGGTCGGCGACGCGGCGTCAGACGACCACGATGACGTTATCGTTCGCGACCTCGACATGAACGTCCTCAAGGAAGTACGTCACACGTGGGCGTTCTACCGCGACCGACGTCCCGACAGTTACGGAAGTCTGAGCGCGCCGTAGGAAGACCCGCGGCGAAGAGAGGAAGAGACGAGCACGTGAAGATACTCATCAGTGGTGGCACCGTCGTCAACGCCAGCGGTCCATTCGTCGCGGACGTGTTGATCGAGGACGAACGCATTGTCGGACTCGGAGCACCAGATTCGTCGACGGTCGCATCGTGGTCCCTCGCCGCGGATCGGATCATCGACGCCCGGGGACTACTGGTCATTCCTGGTGGTATCGACGGACACACCCATATGGAGATGCCCTTTGGTGGTACCCAGTCGG
>JADGOK010000156.1 GCA_017882985.1 Acidimicrobiales bacterium | reverse complement strand
CGGCGACGAAGGCGCGGCCAACCGAGGAGGCGCGCGCTGCCTCGGGGCTTGCGCAGTGCTTATTTGGTGTCCAGTTGCAGCGCGGTCACGGCGTCAGCAGTGCCGGCCACCTTGAAGTCCATGTCGCCGAAGGCGTCTTCGGCGCCGAGGATGTCGGTCAACGTGACGTACTTGCCCTCTTCGTAGACGAGGCCCATCGCGATACCCGCGACCGGCGCCTTGATCGGCACGCCCGCCGCCATCAGTGACAGCGTCGATCCACAGACTGACGCCATCGACGTTGAGCCATTGGACTGCATGACGTCAGAGACGACACGCAGGGAGTACGCGAAGTCCTGCTCACTGGGCAGGACGGGGATGAGCGCGCGCTCGGCCAACATTCCGTGACCGACTTCGCGGCGCTTGGGCGCACCAACGCGACCCGTTTCGCCCGTCGAGTACGGGGGGAAGTTGTAGTGGTGCATGTAGCGGCGCCACTCGTCGGGCGTGATGGTGTCGAGCTGTTGGCGCATGCGCGGCATGCCCAGCGTCGTCACGTTGATGACCTGGGTCTCACCGCGCTGGAAGAGCGCCGAGCCGTGGGTCATCGGGAACAGGTCGAGTTCGGCCGACAGCGGACGGATGTCCGTGACGCCTCGTCCGTCGATGCGAACACCTTCTTCGACGATGCGCTGGCGAACCAGTTTCTTGGTGATCGCCTTGACCGCGGCCTTGATTTCGCTCGTGCGGTCGGGGAACTCGTCCTTCAACTGCTCGATGATCAACTTGGTCTCGGCGGCGAGCGCCTCGGCGCGCACCTGCTTGGTCGTCAGCTTGTTCGCCTCGGCGAGACCGCTGGCGCCCACTGCTTGGACGCGGGCGTACACGTCGTCCTGGTAGTCCGAGAACGTCAAGTACTCGATCATCTTGATCGAACCGCGCTCGGCGACGAACGCCTTGACGAGGTCGCGTTGCAGGTTGATGGCCTCGCGAATCCAAAGCTTCGATGCCTCGAGCCCGACGGCGAGGACGTCCTCACTCACCTTGGGCGCGCCGTCGGCGTACTTCTCGAACGAGCCTTCGGTCCCACCAGCTTCGACCATCATGATCGCGATGTCGGTCTCGACCGAGTCACTGAGGGCGCGGCCGGCGACCACGAGTTCGAACGTCGCGGCGTCGCCTTCGGCGAACGTCGGGTGCGGCACCCACTCGCCGTCGGTCGTGTACGCCATGCGCACGGCGCCGATCGGTCCGTCAAACGGGATGCCCGAGATCATCAGCGCGCACGAGGCGGCGTTGATCGCGAGGATGTCATGGGGATTCTCTTGGTCGGCGCTGAAGATCGTGCCGACGACCTGGATCTCGTTGCGAAATCCCTTCGGGAATGAAGGGCGCAATGGTCGGTCGATGAGTCGACAGATCAGGATCGCCTGGTCCGAGAGTTTTCCCTCGCGGCGAAAGAAGGCGCCGGGAATCTTGCCCGCGGCGTACGCGCGCTCTTCAATGTCGACGGTGAGCGGGAAGAAGTCGATACCTTCGCGCACGCTGCGTGACGCGGCCACGGTGGCCAGCATCATCGTGTCGCCGATGCGCGCCATAACGGCACCGTCGGCTAGTTGTGCGATACGCCCTGCTTCGAAACTCAGGGTCTTTTCGGTGCCCGTGATTGGGCTACTTACGCGGATTGCGTCAGTCATGGATGTGCTCCTTATGCGGTTAGCAACACTCCGCCCGGATCCCAGTGGGCAACGGTCGCCGTACGCGACTGTTCTCCACTGGCCTCCGAGGCCTCGGATATGTTGAGCACGGCGACGGCGTCGACGTGCGATCTCGGCTAGCGACGAATGCCGAGACGACCGATCAAAGCGCGATAGCGCTCGACATTGCCACGCTGCACGTAATCGAGCAGTCGGCGACGTTGGCCAATGAGCTTCATGAGTCCACGACGGGTGTGATGATCACCCTTGTGAACCTTCAGATGCTCGGTAAGGTGCGAGATCCGGTCCGTCAGGATCGCGACTTGGACTTCGGGCGAGCCGGTGTCCGTTTCGTGAGCCTGATAGTCCTTGATGATCTGCTGCTTCTCAGCCATAACGTTGTGTGCCTTATGAGTCGGGGGTCCCGTTGCGAGTCGCCCACTTGACGGCCCACACGATCAGCGTCGCTGACCGAGGACCTATTCTAGCAGCGCTGAGCTCTCTGGCGTAAACGATCCGAATATTTCAAGGGTTTTCGCGACATCTCGATCGATCTGCGCCACCAATTCGTCCGTTCCCGCAAAGGTCATCTCGCCTCGCAGACGGGCCACGAAGGCAACGTCGATCGCTGAATCGTAGAGATCGCCGTCAAAGCCGACCAGGTGGGCTTCGACGAGCAGGGCACCGTCGTCATAGAACTGGGGTCGGGTACCCACCGAGATCGCCGCGGGCCACCAGTCTTGGTCGCCAACGCGAGCCGCGCCCGCGTAGATTCCCAACGCGGGCAACTGTTGGCGCGACGCCGTCTCAACGTTGGCCGTCGGATAGCCAAGTCCCGCGCCACGCGCGTCGCCGTGTTCCACGGTGCCGCGCAGCGTGAACGGCCGCCCGAGGATCGCGCTGGCGGCGTCGAGGTCTCCGCCCGCCAGCGCCCGACGGATGGCCGAGGAACTCCATCGGTTGTCAGTGCCGTGGATCGGCGCCGGATGGGTGGAGAAGTGGTGCGTCGATCCCACGTGCTGAAGCATCGCGACGTCGCCTTCGCGGTCGTGCCCAAAACGGAAGTCCTCGCCCACCACGACGTCGCGGGCCCGCAACTCACCCACGAGCAGTCGCTCGATGAATGACGTCGCCGACTCCTGGGCGAGTGCGCGGTTGAACGTGACGACACGGACCTGATCAACGCCGAGCGCGGCGAGACCCTCGAGTCGTTGGTCCAAGGTGGCGATCAGGAGTGGGGCCGACGCGGGCGCGAGCACCTGGGCCGGATGAGGATCGAACGTGACCACGGTCGCGAGCGCGTCGTGTTGACGCGCGAGCGACTCGATCTGTTGAATGACCCTTTGATGGCCGAGGTGCAGACCGTCAAAGACGCCGACGGCCACCGCGCTCTCGCGGTCCGATCCCGCGCCGACGTCCTTGTCGCGAATGATCTGCACGGCAGTCAACCTACCCTTCGCTCGTGCGCGGCTCTTCGGGCAGAACGACCTCGGGTTGCCATCCTTCACTGCGACGACGAAGGATTGCCACGAGTTGACCGTTGTCGTTCAGTGCCGCGACCTCGTCGGTCACGACCGGGTCGGCGAACGTCACGCGCTGACCCATTCGAATCTTTCGCTCGGTACGCTCGTCGAGCACCACGTGTTCGAGTCTCTCGACGAACGCGCTCGGCGCCCGCAGGGCGGACGTACCGCTCGCCACGACGTCGCGCAACTGTTCGACGCTGAGTGCGTCCTGCACGAGAAAGTCGCCGCTCCGGGTTCGTCGCAGGCGACTGAGATGCCCGACGGTGCCGACGGCCACGGCGAGATCGCTCAACAGCACGCGAACGTACGTGCCGACCGAGCATTCGACGTCAAAGGACCACACCGAGGGATCGTCGGTGGCGACGAGATCGAGGGAATGGATCGTGACCTCGCGCGCTTCGCGCTCGACCTCCACGCCCTGACGGGCCAGTTGGTGCAATCGGCGCCCGCCGACCTTGACGGCCGAGACCATCGGAGGAATCTGTTGCTGGACACCGAGCATGGCACCCGCGGCGACGTCCATCTCTTCTTGGCTGATCGACGGCACCGGGCGCTGCTCGACGGGCGTCCCGTCGGCATCGAGGGAGTCGGTGGCGACGCCGAGCTGGACCGCGCCGCTGTAGTGCTTCACTTCGGATTGGGCGAAACGCAGCAGTCGCGTCGACGGTCCGACCGCGAGCACCAGCAGTCCGGTCGCCATCGGGTCCAGCGTGCCGGCGTGGCCAACGCGTCGTTCGTTGAGGACCTTTCGGACCTGGGCCACGACGTCGTGGCTGGTGAGACCCGACGCCTTGTCGACCAGGAGCAGGCCGTTATT
>JADGOK010000155.1 GCA_017882985.1 Acidimicrobiales bacterium | reverse complement strand
CGCCGCTCGCGCTGGTACAGGCCGAGATCATCCGCGAGAAGTTCGCGGCCCGCGGCGTCGCGTGTGAATTCGTGCTCGTCGAGACGAGCGGCGATCGACACCACGACGTGTCGCTCGCGAGTCTTGGAGGTCAGGGGGTCTTCGCGATCGAGGTTCAACGAGCGTTGGTCAACGGCGACGCCGACGTCGCGGTGCACAGCGCGAAGGATCTCCCGAGCACGACACCCGAAGAACTCGAACTGGCGTGCGTCCCCGACCGACGCGACCCCGCCGACGCGCTGGTGGGTCGGTCGTTGGCCGGACTGGGTCCCGGAGCCACGGTCGCCACGGGCTCGCCGCGTCGGCGTGCACTGTTGCTCGAACGGCGTCCCGACATTCGCGTCGTTGAACTGCGCGGCAATATGGCGACCCGACTCGGTGTCGCGGGGCGTGACGGCGTGGACGCCATCGTCGCCGCGTGCGCCGCGCTCGAGCGACTGGGCGAGTCCGATCGAGTCGCTGAACGGCTCGAGCCCTCGTGGTTCGTCCCTCAAGTCGGCCAGGGCGCGTTGGCCCTCGAGATTCGCCGCGACGATCGCCACACGCGCGAACTCGTGCGAAGCATCAACGACGCTGACGCCATGATCGCGGTCAGCGCCGAACGCGCGTTCCTCGCCGAGTTGGGTACCGGATGCTCGATTCCCGCCGGCGCGCATGCGACGGTTGTTGACGGCGTCATCACGCTCAACGCCGTGATGATCGCCATCGACGGGAGTCGGAGTGTTCGTTCGTCGCGTGACGGCAGCGACCCGGTAGCGCTCGGAACCGAGAGCGCCCTCTTCTTGCGCGACCACGAAGGTGGCGATTCGTTGCCGGGCTGGTCGGGGTAGCGACGAGTGAACGTCGTGCTTACCCGGGAGGTCGGCCACAACGACGCGCTGCGCACGTGGCTCGGCGGCGGCGTGAACGTTCGCGACGTGCCACTGACCGAGACACACTTTCTCGAACACGAGTCGGTGGCGCACGCGTTAGCTTCCTTGGAGAACTACGGCCGGTTCGAGTCGCTCGTGATCACGAGTGCGCGAACCGGCGAGTACCTGGACCTCGCGCGCGCGGCGCTCGCGAATGACGCCGACGTGTTCAGCGTGGGACCAGCGACCACGCAGGTACTGGTGCGCCAGGGCGTCACGCCCCGGGCGCAGTCGCCGTCACGCGCGCTCGATCTCGCCCCGCACATTTCGAAGGGTCCCGTCTTGTTCCTCGGAGCGAGTCAAGCGCGTGAGGAGTTGGCCGATGAGTTGACGACGCGGGGATTCGACGTTGCTCTCGTCGCGTGTTACCAGACCGTGCCGGTACTACTGAGCGACGACGACGTCGCACTACTGGACGACGCCGACGTCGTACTGATCGGTGCGCCTTCGGCGTGGGCGGTGGCGCGCAAACTCGTTGCGGCATCGACCTGGGTCATCGTGCCCGGTGTCACCACCGGCGACGTCGTGCGCCGTGATCATGAGCGCGTGCTCGAAGGCTGGGGACCCGCACTCGGCGACGTGGTCAACTCGCTGACGCCCTAGGGCCGGCCGAAGCGCTCGTTGACGTGGGTAATAGGCTGGGCACGTGTTTCCCGCCGAACGACCTCGCCGACTTCGACGCACGGCGGCACTTCGTCGTCTGGTCGCCGAAACGACGCTCACCCCCGACGATATGGTGGCGCCACTCTTCGTCGCCGAGTCCCTGCGCGAGCCGCGACCGATCGCCTCGATGCCGGGTCAGTCCCAGCACACGACTGCGTCGCTCCACGCAGAGGTCCGTGCCCTTCACCAATGTGGCGTCGGTGGCGTGATCTTGTTCGGCGTGCCGAGCGAGAAGGACGACGTGGGCAGTGGCGCCTACGATCCCGAGGGCATCGTGCAGTTGGCTCTGCGGTCGTTGCGCGACGAATTCGGTGACGACGTGGTGCTGATGGCCGACCTCTGTCTCGACGAGTACACCTCGCACGGCCACTGCGGCATCGTGCGAGCTGACGGAACGGTCGACAACGACGCGACCCTCGAACTCTACGGGCGCACCGCAGTCGCTCAGGCCGGGGCGGGCGCCGCGGTCGTGGCGCCGAGCGGCATGATGGACGGTCAAGTCGGAGCCATACGCGCCGCCCTCGACGGCTCGGGCTTCGAAGAGACCGTGATCCTCGCGTACGCCGCGAAGTACGCGAGCGGACTCTACGGACCGTTTCGTGACGCCGTGGAAGTGGAGATCGCCGACGGTGGCGATCGTCGCGCGTACCAGCAGGATTCGCGCAACCGGCGTGAGGCGCTGCGCGAGGCGCGTGCCGACGTCGAACAGGGAGCCGACATTGTCATGGTGAAGCCGGCCATGACCTACCTCGACGTGGTCGCGGATCTGCGTCGAGAACTCGACGTGCCGATCTGCGCGTATCACGTGAGCGGCGAGTACGCCATGGTGAAGGCCGCGGCCGCGAACGGTTGGATCGACGGCGCGGCCGTCGCGCTCGAGCAGCTCACCGCAATTCGACGCGCCGGCGCGGACTTCGTCTTGACGTACTTCGCGCGCGAAGTCGCCGAGGAGCTCGGCCGTTGACGAACACCAACGCGGCGTGGTTCGAACGGGCCCAGCGCGTCATTCCGGGCGGTGTCGACTCGCCGGTGCGATCCTTTCGCTCGGTGGGTGGCACGCCCTACACGGTCGTTCGCGGCGAGGGCGCCTACGTCGAAGACGTCGAAGGTACGCGCTATCTCGATTTCGTCCAGTCCTACGGCGCTTCGCTACTCGGACACGCTCACCCCGACGTCGTCGCGACGTTGCGCGAGGCCGTGACGTTGGGCACGACCTTTGGCGCCCCGACGCCCGGCGAAGTGCTGCTGGCCGAGATGATGGTCGAGCGGGTCGCCGGACTGGAACAGGTGCGCCTCGTCTCGTCGGGCACCGAGGCCGTGATGAGCGCCGTGCGGCTCGCGAGGGGCGCGACTGGCCGCGACCGGATCGTGAAATTCGAGGGCTGTTACCACGGCCACTCCGACGCCCTGCTCGTCGCCGGTGGCAGCGGTGTCGCACAGATGGGCCTGCCGGGATCGGCCGGTGTGACCGCGGGTGCGGTCGCCGATACCGTTGTGGCGCCGTACAACGTGGTGCCGACCCTCGACGAGACGATCGCGGCGGTACTCGTTGAACCGGTCGCGGCGAACATGAACCTGGTCGCGCCCGTCGCGGGTTTCCTCGAAGGCCTGCGGGCCGAGTGCGACCGGGTGGGCGCCCTGCTCATCTTTGACGAGGTCATCACCGGTTTTCGCCTCGCGTACGCCGGGGCCGAACAGTACTTCCACGTCACGCCCGACCTGTGGTGTTTCGGCAAGGTGATCGGGGGAGGTCTGCCGGTCGGCGCCTTTGGCGGATCACGCGAACTGCTCTCGTCGCTCGCTCCGCTGGGGCCCGTCTACCAGGCGGGCACCCTGTCTGGCAATCCACTCGCCACCGCCGCCGGCGCCACGGTGCTCGCGCTCGCGACGCCGCAGCGTTACGTGGAGTTGAGCCAACGCGTCGCACGCTTCGCGCTCGAACTGGTTGACGCGGTCTCGTCGGGTGGGCTCGTCGCGCTCGCGCCGGTCGAGGGACCGCTGATGGGCCTCTACCTCGCGCGCGAACCGGCGCACGCGCCGACCAATTTCGCCGAAGCGAAGGTGCTCTGCGACAACGGCCTCTACCGTTCGTTCTTTCACGCGATGCTCGAGCGCGGTGTGGCTCTCGCGCCCGGAGCCTACGAGATCCTCTTCGTCTCGCTCGCCCACAGTGATGACGACCTCGCGCGCGTGCTCGACGCTGCGGCCCAGGCGGCGGCAGTGGCGCGGCACGCATGAGCACGCTCTTGCGCAGTAGCGGGTGGAGTGTACGACCGAGTTTCGCGCCCCACGGGCCGACAGATCACGTCACCCTCTTGGCCGATGACCAAGGACTGACCCAACTCGCGGGCATTCCCGACGTGGCGTGGCAGACGCCGTGGAGCGAGTTGGCGAATCTGCAGTTGGTGCGAGTGCGCTCCGG
>JADGOK010000154.1 GCA_017882985.1 Acidimicrobiales bacterium | reverse complement strand
CGAGCGTCCCCTCTTCATTGGCGACGAAGGTCACCTCGATCTGGGAGTCTCCGTCGTCATCACCGAAGTTGGCCGATCGCCACGTCTGAACCACACGGCGGGGAGGTTCGAGGGCAATGGTGGTGCCGTGGATGTAGTCGTTCCAGGCGTCGAAACTGCCGCCGACCTGCGGGTCCACGTGCGCTTGACCACCAGTCATCGCTGTATGGCCCGCGCTCGACATCCACGCGTCAAAGACCTCCGGGGGCGACGCGGCGACCTGGCCCGCGACTTCGAAGCTGTACGCCATGAAGGTTCTCCTCCTACCGCGACGGTGCCGACGCTCACCTCATCGGACGCCGTTGATCCGTTCGCCTGTCTGTGCGAAGTGTATGGGACCGTTCGCCGTCGCGCGCAGGATCCCGGGCGCTCAACGTCGAACGCGCGCGCGGATACTCTCGATCCACGCGGCCGCGGAGCGGCGGGCACTGTCGACTTCCTCGCGACGATCGGCCGCCCCCACACCGGTCACCGGGTAGGAACCCAGGAACTTCACCGTCGCCAGGTGCGCCTGCAGGTCGGCCAGGCAGTCCGCCACGACGTCGTCGGCGACGTGACCCTCGAACTCGATCACGAAGCAGTAGTCGCCGAGCCCGCGCTTGGTCGGCCGACTCTCGAGCTTGGTCAAGTTGATGTCGCGCGCGGCGAAGCGGCCCAGTATCGCGTACAACGATCCCGGACGGTCCGCATCTTGAAAGCACACGATCGAAGTGCGGTCGTGACCCGTCGGCGCCGCGACGGCGTCGCGACCCACGAGGACGAAGCGCGTGGCGTTGTCGGGATGATCCTCGATGTCACTCGCGAGCACCGACAAGCCAAAGAGTTCCGCGGCGAGCGCCGAACCAACGGCCGCCCAGGGCTCGCTGGACGACGCGACCTCGCGCGCAGCCTCGGAAGTGGACGTCGTCTGCGTGGCCGACGCACCGGGCAGCGACTGCAGGAACGTCCGGCACTGGGCGAGGGCGTGCACGTAGCTCCAGACCTTGGTCACCTCGTCGATTCGGGTCTCGGGCCGCGCAAGCAGGTGCAGTCGAATCGGCAGGACGATCTCGCGTTCGATAAAGAGGTCGTGGTCAAAGACCAGACCGTCGATGCTCGCCGACACCGTCCCTTCGATCGCGTTTTCGAGCGGGACGAGTCCGTGGTCGAGGGTGCCGTCCGCGACAGCGCCCAAGAGATCGGCGATCGATCCGCACGCCACGGCGTCGACGTCCTTCAGCGTGGCGACCGCCTCGTGTGAGAACGAGCCCTCAGGACCGAGGTAACCAACGCGCGCGAGTGCCATTGCGAGATTGTACTTGGCCCTCAAAACCCAACGATTCAGGGTACTAACGTCGAGGGGCGCGATTGCCTACGATGGCTAGGGACCAAATCGAAAGGCCGGCGCAATGGGGCACCACATGTTTGAATACGACGCGACACTCACCGACGCGGTCTTTGCCTACTGTCGCGAACGTCTTTCGATGCAGCCCGTCCCCCTCGATTACGGCAGTCTCACCCATATGCCGCTCGCCGACCTCGACGGGCTGATCAGCCCCGACGGACACGACCCCGAGGAGATCCTCGCGTTCTTCAAGAATGAACTGTCCCAAGCCGTCGTCTCGATCGACGCGCCGAACTTCCTCGCCTTCATCCCCAACGCGCCAACGAAGAACTCACTGCTCTTCGACATGGTCGTCGCCTGTTCCGGACTGAACGGCACGAGCTGGCTCGAGTCGAAGGGCGTCGTCGTCGCGGAGAACCAGGCGCTCGCGTTCCTCGCGGACCTGGCGGGTATGCCGTTCGGCTCCGGTGGCGCGTTCGTATCGGGTGGCTCGATGGGAAACCTCTCCGGTCTCACCGTCGGGCGCGACGTTGGTCGGGCGCTTCGTCCGACGGTCCCACCCCACGAGGTTCGATTCGCGATCTCGTCCGACGCCCACTCGAGCATCGGCAAGGCTCTGCACGTGCTCGGCATCGAGGCGTTGCTCGTGACGCCCGACGACCACCGACTGACCCGTGAACACCTCGCCGCCGCGCTCGACGCCGATCCGCATCCCGAATCCGTGGTGGGTGTCGTCGCGACCGCCGGCACCACCAACGCCGGGATCGTCGATGACATCGAAGGAATCGGCAGCTACGCGCGCGAACACGGTTTGTGGTTCCACGTCGACGGTGCCTACGGTGGCGCCGCGCTCTTCTCGCCGACGCACCGTCACCTGCTCGAGGGTATCCGTCACGCGGACAGCTTCGTCGTGGACCCGCACAAGTGGCTCTTCGCACCGCTCGACTGCGCCGCATTGATCTACCGCAACCCCACCGTCGCGCGAAAGATCCTCGCCCAGCAGGCCAGTTACCTCGACGTGCTGCATACCGGCGACGACGAGCACTATGAATGGAACCCGTCGGACTTCGCCATCCACCTTTCGCGCCGCGCGCGGGGCCTGCCGTTTTGGTACTCGCTCGTCACCAACGGCACCCGGTCCTACGAGACCGCCGTGCAGGCGGCCATCGACCTCGCCGAGCACACCGCGTTGATGATCGAAAAACGCGACTACGTCGAGCTCGTGCGCCCGGTCAGCCTCTCGATCGTGCTCTTTCGCCGAAGGGGTTGGACCGCCGAGCAGTACGAGGAGTGGAGTCACCAGTTGCTGCGCGATCAGATCGCCTTCGTCACCCCCACCAAGTGGGAGGGCGAGACCGTCGCGCGATTCGCGTTCCTGCATCCGGACACTGCGGAGGAACTCGTCGCCCAGATTCTCGACACGATGCGCGACTAGCGGTCGCGCAACAACGGATCGCTCGGTCGTCGGACCAACTCACCGCGCTGGGCTCGTCGTTGCCACGCAATCCCTCCGAGCGCCTCGAGCACGATCCGGTTGCCGAGGTACGCCGTGATCTCGGCGTGATCGTAGGGCGGCGAGACCTCAACGATGTCCATACCACCGAGCGGTCCCTCCATCGCGATGCGCCGCACCGCGTCGAGCAACTCGCGACTCGTGAGTCCCCCCGGTTCGGGCGTGCCGGTGCCGGGCGCCGAGCCCGGGTCGACCACGTCCACGTCCACGGAGAGAAAGATGGCATCGCACTCATCGGTCGCGAGGGCGAGTGCCTCGTCGAGCACCGCGTCGAGGCCGCGCGAAACGATCTCACTCATCTCGAACGACCGCATGCCCTGTTCCGCCATCCACGCGAGCGTCTCGGGCTCGGGCCAGTACCCGCGCAGGCCAATCTGCAAGAAGCGGTCACCTCGACAGGCGCCCGATTCAATGAGTCGACGCATCGGCGTGCCATGACCGTAGAGCGAGCCCATCTGGGAGTTCCCGGTGTCCGCGTGCGCATCGAAGTGAATCACCGAGACGCGTCCCCAGCCCACGTGGTGGGCGAGTCCGGTCACGTCCGGCAGGGCGATCGTGTGATCGCCGCCGAGGATGACCGGTATCACGCCGGCCCGCGCGACGTCGGTCACGCGCTGCTCGAGCGCGCGCAGCGACAACTCGGTGTTGCCCGAGGGCATCTCGACGTCACCGAGGTCCACCACGGCGAGTTCCACGAGAGGATCGACGCCGAGCGCGAGGCTGGGTCGATGGCCGTCGTGGGGCAGGTAGTCGGTCGTGCGAATGGCCTGCGGGCCAAAGCGACAACCCGAACGGTGTGAGGTCCCTCCGTCGAACGGCGCCCCAATGATGGCGGCCCCCGCACCCGACCACTCGGCCAGCACGTCGGGGTCGGCGGCGCGAACGCCGAGGAAGGTGGCGTCAGGTCCGTAGAGATTGCCTATGCGCACAGCGCTCCATGGTTCGAGGGACTCATCATCATCCAGTTCTACTCAAAAGCGCGATCAAAGCCACGAGCAAGCTCGTCAACGTGATTGATGATCAGCGAGACGTGCCCCTCCGCCGCCAGGTGCGTGACGCTCGCGGTGGGCAGATGGTCACCGAGCCATTTGCCATGACTCGACGGCACCATCAGGTCCTCGTCGCCGTACCAGACGCCCACGGGCGCGGTGATGGCGGTGGGG
>JADGOK010000153.1 GCA_017882985.1 Acidimicrobiales bacterium | reverse complement strand
CCCCGTGAGTGACGTCGCTGCCCTTCGCGCCCTGATGGAGGCCGACCGCTGGATCGACCGCGTGGGCGCCCAGCGCACCCACTTACCGGAAATCGCCGAACTGACGACCGTCGAAGACGAGTTGCGCGGACTCGCGAAGGCCCTGCAGGAGGCCCTGGCCGCGCAGGCGCCGGTGCGAACCGCCTACGAGGACGCCATGAAGGAGGCCGAACGCCTACGCCGACGCGCAAAGGACCTCGAGACCACGCTCGCCGCGTCGACGGCGAACGCCCGCGAGCTGACGGCACTGCAACGCGAACTCGAACACGTGCGCGAGCTCCTCGAGCGAGCCGACGACGCCGAATTGGAGTTCCTCCTCGCCGTCGAGCCGCTCGATCAGTTGGTCGTGGCGATCAAGACCCGTGCGCAACCCGCCGCGCAGCGACGCGTTGTCCTCCAAGGAGAGATCGGCCAACTGCAGGCGTCGCTCGAGGAGGAGCTGGTGTCACTTCGCGCGACGCGTTTGGAGTTGGCGCACGCGGTCTCGCCCGAACTACTCGCCCGCTACGACGTCGCCTTCGCGCGAGTGGGCACGTCCGGAGCCGCACAGGTCGACGCCGGACGCTGCGACGGCTGTCGCATTGCCCTGTCCCCGCTGGACTTTGACCGCTGGAAGCGTCAAGCGGAGGGCTCGCTGATGAACTGTCCCGAATGTGGACGCCTCTTGCTGCCGTGATCATCCTCGTACGCCACGGCCAAACCGTCACCAACGCGAAGCGGCTCCTCGTTGGAAGAAGTGACCCCGAGTTGACGCCGCTCGGTGAGCGACAGGCCCGTGCCCTGCGACCGCTGTTGGCTGACGTCACCGAAGTCTGGAGCTCGCCGCTGCAGCGCGCTCTCGTCACTGCCTCAATCGCCCTTCCGGACCTCGAGCCCACCGTCAAGAAGTCCTTCATCGAGGTCGACTACGGCGGTCTCGAGGGCCAACCGCTGTCGGCGGTGACCCCCGAGCAGTGGCAGATCTTTGAAACCGACCATCGACACGCCCTCGGTGGGGGCGAGTCGCTGGCGTCAGTTGATGAACGGGTGCACGTCGAGCTCGACGCGCTGCTCGCCGACGAAACCAGCCTTCTCTACGACAATCACCATCATCTGGCGATCGTGAGTCACGTGTCACCGATCAAGTCGGCCACGACCTGGGCACTCGGCGTGGCGGGATCGGTCGCCTGGCGCACGCGACTCGACAACGGATCGCTCACCACGATCGCGGTGCGTGGTGTCACGCCCGCGCTGATCCACTTCAATTTGGTACCGCCCGTCGACTGATCAGTGCAGGGCGACGGCGATGGCGACAAAGTGCAGTCCGGCCCCGAGCAGCGTGCAGGCGTGAAAGAGCTCGTGGTAGCCAAAGACCCGCGGCGAGAGTCGGGGCCGCTTGGCTCCGTAGAAGACCGCGCCGACCGAGTAGGCAAGACCACCGGCGACGATCAAGGAGAAGACGAGCGGGCCGCCGCCACGGTAGATCTGGGGCATGACCGTGACCGCCGCCCATCCGACGACCAGGTAGGGCAGGGTGTTGACCCATTTGGGCGTGTCCAGGGCCAACTGTCGGATGGCGATGCCCACGACCGCGCCGGAACTGATGACGATGATGAGCACGAGACGAATGGTGCCGTGCATGGTCAGGCCCGAGATCGCGAGGTAACTACCGGTGATCGCCAAGAAGATCGTCGAATGGTCGGCGCGTTTCCACGCCCGGCGCTTCGAGGGTGACCAGTTGACACGGTGAAAGAGCGCGCTGGTGATCATCATCGATCCGACGCCCGCCACGTAACACAGGACCCAGGCGACCTGCGGCCAGGTGCGTGCGCGGACGAGCAGGATCGGTGAGGAGGCGATCAGCACGACGAAACCAACCAGGTGCAGCCATCCGCGCATCAGCGGCTTGATCTGCACGTTCGTCACGCTGGCGACGGGCACCGTGTCGTTCACGTATCCACTGTACGTTCGCCGGGCATAGGGGACTTTGTCGTGGCTGCCGGAACGACGAAGCCCGCTTGCGCTGACGAATCAGGGCAAGCGGGCTCTCGAAGTTTGGCCCCCCCAGCCAATAGAGAAGAAATTAGCCTCCGGGCAACTACTACAGTGTCGCAGTGAGCCCATAAACAAAGGGTTGTGAGCAATTTCACATGAAGGGACACTCGTGAAGCGTCGCACATTAGGTCAGGGCCTCGAGGTCTCCGAACAGGGACTCGGCTGCATGGGCATGAGCGAGTTCTACGGCGTGGGTGACGACGACGAGTCGATCGCCACGATTCACGAAGCGCTCGACAGTGGGGTCAACTTCCTCGACACCGCGGACATGTACGGCCCGTTCACCAACGAGCGGCTCATCGGGCGGGCCATCAAGGACCGCCGCGACGAGGTCGTGCTCGCGACCAAGTTCGGGAACCAACGCGACGAGAACGGCGCGCGTGTGGGGATCAACGGCACGCCCGCGTACGTGCTCAGCGCGTGCGACGACTCGCTGTCGCGTCTGGGTGTTGACGTGATTGACCTCTACTACCAGCACCGCGTTGACCGATCGGTGCCGATCGAGGAGACCTGGGGCGCGATGAAGTCACTGGTCGAGGCCGGAAAAGTTCGTTTCCTCGGCATCTCTGAGGCGTCGTCGGCGACGATCGAAAAGGCGAACGCCGTGCACCCGATCAGCGCAGTGCAGAGCGAGTACTCCTTATGGTCGCGCGACCCCGAGGATGACGTCCTCGCCACCTGTCGGCGACTGGGCATTGGTTTTGTCGCCTACAGCCCCCTCGGCAGAGGTTTCTTGACGAGCGAAGCGAGCAATCGCGAGGGAACCGGCGAAGGCGACTTTCGAAAGAGTCACCCGCGCTTTTCGGGCGAGGCGTACGAATCCAACCTCCGCCTGGTTACGAACCTCGAATCGCTGGCGGCCGCGAAGGGAGTGACCACCGCGCAGATGGCCCTCGCGTGGGTGTTGTCGCGCGGCGCGGACGTCGTGCCAATTCCAGGTACCAAGCGTCGCAAGTGGCTGCGTGAGAACATCGCCGCCAGCGATGTCGAACTCAGTGCTGAGGAGATCGAAGCCCTCGAGGCGGCGGTGCCGCGCGGTTCGGTCGTCGGTGACCGCTACCAGGCCGCGGGGATGAAGAGCGTCAACGTCTAAGAGCCGCTAGGCTCTGTTCGCGAAGCTCGAGGACTTCGTCGCACCAGTCCATCACGACCGAATCATGCGTCGCGATGATCACGGTGGCGCTCGTCTGACCGAGCAGCGACAGTACCGCGAGGGTCTCGTCGCGGCCGAGGCCGCTCGTGGGCTCGTCGAGCAGGAAGATCGACGGACTGGTCACCATCGCGCGCACGAGTGCGACGCGCTGACGCTCGCCCCTCGAGAGCTCGTCCCATCTACTGGTAGGTGTGACGTTGATGCCGAGCCGAGCGAGGTCGTCCCTGACGTCGCGCGTCGATGTTCGCCCAAGCAGCACGACGTCCGAGGCAAAGCCTGTCGTGAGGCCCGGCTCGCTCGCCACGTAGATGAGATGGCGCCGCAGTACGCCTTCGTTGATGTCGTCCAATGGCGTCGGTCCAATGCCGAGCAGACCCTCGTCGGGCGAATCGAGGGCGGCGAGCGTTCGCAAGAGCGTGGACTTTCCCGAACCTGAAGGGCCCGTGAGCGCGATGCGACGACCAGGAGGGAACGCGAATGCCGCGCCGCTGAGGATCACGCGGTCGTCCTCACGGAGTGTCAGACCCGTCGCGTGCAGTGTGGTGTCGCTCGGCCACGGCGCGCGCCCGCGTCGTGGCGCGCAGTCGAGTTCCTCGAGTCGATCCGCGGCGGCGCTGACCGACACGGCGGTGTCGAGCGCGCTGCGCACACCGGTCAGTGTCTCGAACGACGACAGGGCGAGCAGGGCCACCACGACGGTCCACGTTGGCGAAGCCACGGGATGTCGCACGGCCAACGCCGCGAGGCTGGCGGCACAGACGACGAACGCGACTCCTTGTGACGCGCGTCGCTGTCGACGCAGTGACTGTTCGGCATCGTGCAGCGCGTCGCGA
>JADGOK010000152.1 GCA_017882985.1 Acidimicrobiales bacterium | reverse complement strand
GCGAGGACGGTGAGCGTGTCGAGGACCTCGTGCTGCGCACGGTCGCCGAGATCAACCAGCGAAGCGACGGGCGAGGTTCGGTGGGCGTCGTGTTGGGCGAGACGCGCGACCTGCCGGAGTTCGACCTGGCGTCGCTGGGTGGGCCGATCCTCGTGCCAGGTGTCGGCGCGCAGGGCGCGAGCGCGGAAAACGTCGCGCGCCTCTTTGACCGGTGTCCCCAGGGCACCGTGCTCGTGAACGTGAGCCGGTCGATTCTCCAGGCCGGCCCCGAGCGTTCGGCGCTGCGCGACGCCGCCCTGCGTTGGCGGGACGATCTGAGTTCGGCACTTCTCTAAACGGGCGTCACCGCCGGGGAGTATTCTGGGGCCGTGGGTCCCACGCCGCCATCACTATCGCACGAACAACGCGTGGAGGCGTCACGTCTGGCCGTCGCGAACCGTCGTCGTCGTGCTGAGGTGAAGCGAATGGTGAAGTCGGGTGATCTTTCACTCGAAGAGCTGTTCGAGCTCGCCAAGCGCGAAGAGTGCGTCGCCCAGATGCGCGCGCACGATCTCATCAGTGCGTTGCCCGCGATCGGTGAGGTGAAGGCCGAACGCATCATGACCAAGGCCTCCATCGCCAAGACGCGGCGTATCCGCGGTTTGGGTCCCAAACAGCGCGCAGAACTGTTCCGGGCTCTTGTCCGCTGAGCCGCTCGTCGCGGTACTTATCGGACCGGGTGGCGTAGGAAAGGGTTCACTGGCCGAGCGCCTCGTCGAGGCCGACGATCATCTTTGGCTCAGTCGCAGTTGGACCACGCGACCCAAGCGCGCGACCGAGAGTCGTGACGCGTACGTCTTCGTCGATCGCGCCAAGTTCGAAGAGGCGATCGACGACGAGCGATTCCTCGAGTGGGCGGAGTTCCACGGCAATCTCTACGGCACGCCCCTGCCCGACGACGCCCAGGGCGCCGACGTTCTGCTCGAGATCGAAGTCCAGGGCGCGGAGCAGGTACTGCGACAGAACGAGGACGCGGTCGTCTTCTTGATCCTGCCGCCGTCGATGGAGCAGCTCGAAGAACGCCTGAAGGGCCGCGGGGACAGCGTGCTGCACGTCCAGCGACGTCTCGCGAGCGCCCCGGCGGAACTGGCCAAGGGACACGAATTGGCCTCATTCGTCATCGTTAACGACGACCTCGATCGTGCCGCGGGCGAAATCCTCTCTATACTGGAAGAACTCCGCCGTCAGCGGCGCACCCCCTCGAAAAAGGACTAGAACCATGGCCGACCGCCCCACCCTCGTTGACCCGCCCATTGAGAACCTGCTGGGCAAGGTGGGCGACTCCAAGTTCACCCTCGTCGCGGTGTCGGCGATCCGCGCGCGCGAGATCAACGAGTACTACAACGGTCTGGGATCGGGCCACGGCGCCTTGATACCGCCCCAGGTGACATCGTTGTCCAACAAGTCACTCTCGCTCGCGCTCGAAGAGCTCTACGAAGGCAAGCTCGAATTCCACCGGCCCACCCCCGAGGAGATCGAAGCCGAGCAGCTCCAGGTTGCCGCACTGGAGCAGGCTCGTCAGGACGCCAACAACGACCTGGACGCCTTCACCGATGCCCTCCGCGACGCCTAGTTCGTACGGTCCTCGCGTTGTCCTAGGAGTTGCCGGCGGCATCGCCGCCTACAAGTCCGTTGAGTTGTTGCGTCGCCTCTGTGACGCTGGTTACCACGTCATGCCGGTCCTCACGCCCGACGCCACCCGTTTCGTGGGCGCGGTGACGTTCTCCGCGCTGGCGAGTGAGCCGGCGCGCACCTCTCTCTACGGCGATCCGACGACACCCATTCCCCATACCTACCTGGGTCAGCACGCTGACCTGATCGTCGTCGCACCGGCGACCGCGCACCTCATTGCCCGCTACGCCATGGGACTCGCCGACGACCTCCTGACGGCCACGCTGCTGGCTTCACGTGCGCCGGTGTTGCTCTGTCCGGCGATGCACACCGAGATGTGGGAACAGCCCTCGGTCCAGGAGAACCTCGCCACCCTTCGCCGACGCGGCGTCATGGTGCTCGAGCCCGTTGCGGGCCGGCTCGCCGGCGGGGACGTAGGTACCGGCCGACTGGCCGAGCCCGGCGTCATCTTCGAATTGATCGAGAGGATCGTGCACGGCTATCGCGGACCCTTGAGCGGCCGACGCGTACTCGTCAGCGCCGGGGGGACCCGCGAGCCGATCGACCCGGTACGGGTCATCACCAATCGTTCCTCGGGCCGCCAGGGCTACGCCCTCGCTGAGGTGGCCCACCGTCTCGGGGCCGAGGTGACACTGCTCTCGACCGTTGAACTCAATCTGGCGCTCGACGTCGTTCGAGGTGTCGACGTCGTCGCGCTTGAGACGGCCGCGCAGTTGTACGAGGCGACGATGACGCGTGCCGACGAGAGCGACGCCGTCATCATGGCGGCCGCCGTCGCGGACTTCACGGTGAAACCGTCGCCCGAGAAACTCAAACGTCGCGACGGCGTTCCCCGGCTGCAGTTCGAACCAACCGCCGACATCGTGGCGGATCTCGTCGCACGACGCCACGCCGGTCAAGTGATCGTGGCCTTCGCTGCCGAGTCGAACGACGTGGAAGTGAACGCGTTGGCCAAACTGCGCGCCAAGGGTGTCGATCTGCTGGTCCTCAACGACGTGAACGCCCCGGGTGTCGGATTCGAGCATTCGACCAATGCGGTGACGATCTACGGGCGCGACGAAAGCGCCACGACCGTCTCGCTGCGCTCGAAAGAAGCAATTTCACTGGCGATCTTGACTAGGGTGGCCTCATTGTTATCGCAAGGAGCCCAATGAGTGATCGCACCCTCTTCACCTCGGAGTCGGTGACCGAAGGACATCCTGACAAGATCGCCGATCAGGTCTCCGACGGGGTCCTGGACGCCATTCTGAGTCAAGATCCCCTCGCTCGCGTGGCGTGTGAGACGCTCCTGACGACCGGGCTCTGCGTCGTCGCCGGTGAAATCACCACGACCGCCGTCGTCGACATCACCGCCGTCGCGCGCAAGACCATCCTCGACATTGGCTACGACGACAGCGCTAAGGGCTTTGACGGCAGGACCTGCGCGGTACTCGTCTCACTCGACAAGCAGAGTCCCGACATCGCCGGTGGCGTCGACACGGCACTCGAGCACCGCAACGGATCAGGCGGCGAGGACCAGTTGAACGCGCTGGGTGCGGGCGACCAGGGGATGATGTTCGGCTACGCCTGCAATGACAACGACGACTACATGCCCTTGCCGATCTGGCTGGCCCATCGGTTGTCGATGCGGCTCACCCAGGTGCGCCGTTCGGGTCTGATTCCCTACCTGCGCCCCGACGGCAAGACCCAGGTGACGATCGCCTACGAGCACGGACGACCCGTCGCCATTGACACCGTGCTCGTCTCAACCCAACACGAGGACGGCTACGACTCCCAGACGACCATCAAGCGCGACGTGCTCGAGCACGTGATCCGCCCGATGTTGCCCGCCGACCTCGACATCAGTTCGATGAACGTCTACGTGAACCCTTCGGGCAAGTTCGTGCTGGGCGGTCCCCACGCCGACGCCGGACTGACGGGACGAAAGATCATCGTCGACACCTACGGCGGCATGGCCCGCCACGGTGGTGGCGCCTTCTCGGGCAAGGATCCCTCCAAGGTCGACCGATCCGCCGCCTACGCCGCTCGTTGGGTCGCCAGGCACGTGGTCGCCGCGGGCGCGGCTGAGCGCTGCGAGGTGCAGGTGGCGTACGCAATCGGCGTCGCGCGTCCGGTTTCGGTACTGGTCGAGACCTTCGGCACCGAGCGCGTCGACCGCGCCAAGATCGCCAAGGCCGTCGACGCTATCTTCGACCTGCGTCCGGCCGCCATCATCCGTGACCTCGATCTGCGCCGTCCTCTCTACCAGCGCACCGCGGCCTACGGTCACTTCGGGCGCAGCGATCAAGGCTTCACCTGGGAGCAGACGCCCCGACTCGACGATCTGCGCCGGGAACTGTCACTCACGTAGTGACCGCGTCGCGCGCGGTTCGCATCATCACCGAAGTGGCGG
>JADGOK010000151.1 GCA_017882985.1 Acidimicrobiales bacterium | reverse complement strand
GTGTTCTCGCTCGAATACTTCGCCAACCCGAAGTTGAACGAAACGGCGGTACTCGCTTCGGGCTTCAAGAACGCGGTGGCGCTCAACGCGTCAACGGTGCAGATGAATCTCACTACGCCGACGCCGGGCATCCTCTACAACATGAGCATCTTCGATGGTTTCATCGTGCCCAAGGCGTTAGTGACGAAGCAGGGCAAGGCGTTTTGGAACAACCCGGTGGGTACCGGTCCGTTCAAGCTCTCGAGCTGGACCCGCGGTTCGTCGATCACCTTCGTACGCAACCCCTACTACTGGGAGCCGGGTCTGCCCTATCTGGACAAGGTGACCTACCTCTACGTGGCCAACGACAACACCCGCGTGCTCGACCTGCAGAACGGCCAGGCCCAGATCGCCGACGGCATACCATTCGCGCAGATCCCGGCCGTAAAGTCCAACAGCAGCCTCTCTCTGCAGAGCGCGAAGGTGCCCTACTGGGTCGGCCTGTGGCTGAACCACCAGCGCAAGCCGTTCCAAGACCTCAACGTGCGACTCGCGATGGAGTACGCGATTGACCGGAACCTGATCAACAAGCAGATCTACGCGGGCCTCGGCACGATCCCCAACAGCGTGCTGCCCCAGTTGAAGTTCGACGCGCCCAACAGCGTGATCAAGCCTCACGGCTTTGACCTCGCGAAAGCCAAGAGCTACATGAAGAAGTCCGCGTTCCCGAAGGGCTTCTCAGTCACCCTGCAGTACCCGAGCGGCTACGCGGCCTACACCAACCTCGTGCTCGTGCTCCAGGCCGAATGGGCGAGCATCGGTATCAAGGTCAAGTTGCTGGCCGTCGACCAGGCGACCGAGACGCAGAACTACACGAGTGGTAAGTACGACCTGACCTTCCCGTACGCGGAGTTCACCAGTGACGTCACGGTGCCCGACGAGTACGCGGCCTTCGTCACCACGTACGCCGGCGGCGGTTTCAGCTTCTACTCGTGGTGGAACAATCCAAAGATCGCCAAGATGGTGACGACGTTCACCCATACCGCGAGCGAAACCTCGCGCGCGGTGCAGTGGCCCAAGATCCAAAAGGCGATGTACGATCAGGTGCCGTTCCTGAACGTCCTCGACCTGCCGTTCGTGAACGCCCACAAGGCCAACGTCTGCGGGACCTACCTGAACCCACTGGGAGCTGACTCGCTGCAGTACACGTGGATCGCCAAGTAGAAGGAAGACGACGAGTCGAACCGCACGGGGTTGCGGCGTCAGACGACGTGACGTGAGTAGGCACTCCAGATGCTGAGTTACATCGCACGACGCGTCGGAGCGAGCCTGCTGCAGTTGCTCGGCCTCGCGCTGCTCGCGTTCACGTTGATCCATTTGGTCCCGGGCAATCCGGTGCGCACGATGCTCGGCGGGCGGGCCTCGGCCCAAGAGGTCCACCAGGTGAGTGAGGCACTCGGCCTCACGAAGCCGTTGGTGAACCAGTTCTGGTCCTTTCTCACGAACTTGATGACGGGCCACTTCGGTCAGTCCTTCACCTTCGGCCAAAGCATCGGCTCGCTGATCAGCGAGCGGCTGCTGCCGAGCGCGGCACTGATCTGTTACGGCACGATCGTCGCACTCGTGCTCGGTGTTCCGTTGGCGATCATCGGAGCCTTGCGCAGTGGCCGTCCGATCGATCACGGGATCCGCGTGCTCACGACCATCAGTTTCGCGATGCCGACCTTCTGGTCCGGGCTCGTGTTGGCACTCATCTTCGCGCTGAAGTTGAACTGGCTGCCGGTTTCTGGCTATACGCCGGGCCTCGTCGGAATCGTGCGGTCACTCACGCTGCCGGCCATCGCGCTCGGCCTCTCACTGCTCGCCGTGATCGTGCGAACACTGCGTTCGAGCATTCGCTACGTGCTGTCGCTCGAGTACGTGGAGGCTGCCGAAGCCCGCGGTTTCTCGACGCCGCGCATAATGGTGAAGCACGTCTTGCGCAATGCCGTCATGCCGACGGCGACCGTGCTCGCGGTGAACGTCGGGTTCCTCATCGGCGGCACGGTGGTGCTCGAGCAGGTCTTCCAAATCCCCGGACTCGGCACGCTCCTCTTCCAAGCGGTCCAGCAGCGCGACTACCTCCTCGTCGAGACGCTCGCCGTGCTGGCGGGGTCGATCGTGGTCTCTCTGAACCTCCTCACCGACATAATGCAGGTCGTCGTCGACCCGCGCGTGCGGATGGGAGGCAAGAGTGTCTAGCGTCACCATCGCTGCGCCGCGCGCGCGTAACCTCCTGCGCCTGTTCCGCAATTGGGAGCTCACGCTTGGTCTGACGATCCTCGGGCTCATGGTCGTGTCGGGACTCCTGGCTCCGTGGCTCGCCCCCTACCCGCCAAACCAGATCGACATCCTCCACAGTCTGCAGGCGCCTTCGTTCTCGCACATCATGGGCACCGACTTCGTCGGACGTGACGTCTTCTCACGCGTGCTCTACGGACTGCGAATCGACATCTTCGTGGTGGCGGTTATCACGTACGCCGGACTGGTCGTCGGCGTCGTCGTCGGAACGGTGGCCGGCTACTTCGGCGGGTGGCTGGACGCGATCATCGGCCGCGTCGCGGACACGGTGGTCTCGTTCCCGTTCATCGTCCTCGTCCTTGCGGTGGTGGCCATCGTGGGACCGGGACTGAAGGGCGTGGCGATCGGCATCGTGATCGTCGGCTGGGCGCTCTACTCGCGCCTCTCGCGATCAGAGATGCTCGCCATGCGCGAACAGCCCTTCATGCTCGCCACTCGCGCCCTCGGCTACTCGAACTCTCGCGCCATCTTCCGCCACGCCCTGCCGAACCTGGTGCGCAGCAGCCTCGTGTACTCGACAGTCGACGTGGTCGTGAACATGCTCGTGCTCGCCGGCATGTCCTATCTCGGACTCGGCCAACAGGCTCCCGGCGCGGACCTCGGTTCGATCATCGCGAGTGGCCAGTCCTACCTGCTCACGGCGTGGTGGATCACCACGATTCCCGGCGCGGTGCTCGTGCTGTTCGGCATCGGCGTCAGCATGATCGGTGACGGCATCACCCAAGGCGACCTGTCAATGGCGACGATGTGAGCGACTCCCTGCTCCACATCGAGAACCTGCGGGTGGCGTTCCGTCACGGCGGGCGAAACGCCGTCGCGGTGCACGGTGCGTCGCTGGACGTCGGGGCGGGCGAGGTGGTGGGGCTGGTGGGCGAATCCGGTTCGGGCAAGAGCCTCACGTGTCGCTCCGTTATTCGCATGCTGCCGCCCGAAGGCGCAATGTCCGCCAACCAGATCGTCTTTGACGGCCACGACGTGCTGGCGATGGACCGAGCGGCGCTGCGCGCGCACCGGGCGCGCAGCGTGGGCATGATCTTCCAGGACCCGTTCAGTTGCCTCGACCCCACCAAGCGGGTCGGCGAACAGATCGCCGAGACGCTGCGCGTCAACGCAGGGTTGGACCGCGCCGCGGCGAAGTCCCAAGCCCTGACGCTGCTCGAGGACGTGGGCATCGCGTCGCCCGATCGGCGCTACTTGTCCTACCCGCACGAACTCTCCGGCGGCATGCGCCAGCGCGTCATGATCGCCATCGCCGTCGCGACCAAGCCCAAGTTGCTCATCGCCGACGAGGCGACGACCGCTCTCGACGTGACGACGCAGGCGCAGATCCTCTCACTCATCCAGCGGCTGCGCCGCGAGATTGGCATGTCGGTCCTGCTCGTGTCACACGACTTCGGCGTCATCGCCCAGGTCTGTGACCGGGTTGCCGTCATGTACGGCGGCTACGTCGTCGAGTTCGGTCCGGTGGAGGACATCTGCACGCGACCCCAACACCCGTACACTCGTGCGCTACTCGATTCCATTCCGAGTCTGGAGTCGGCCGGGCAACGCGTGCGCCGCGCCGGCATCCCGGGTCAGCCCCCCAGTCTGGGCGAAGTCACCACGGGTTGCCCTTTCGTTGATCGCTGCACCTACGCGAGCGACCCGTGCCGCACCATGGAGATGGTGATGCTCGAAGTTGGTCGGGGCCACACGAGTGCCTGCCCGGTGACCATCGGGAACCGGTCGTGAGCCCCGACACCGCGCCGATCC
>JADGOK010000150.1 GCA_017882985.1 Acidimicrobiales bacterium | reverse complement strand
CACCCACGACGTTGTACCTCGTGCCGCTGAAGGGTGATCGCAGTGAGTGGGTCGTCGCCAAGGCGACCGAACTGGGGGTCAGTCGTATCGTGCCGCTCGTCTCGAAACGCATCGTGGTGAAGTTCAATGACGACACGCAGCGAAAGATCCTGGCGCGCTGGCGACGCATTGCGTCCGAGGCGGTCGGGCAGTGCCGGCGAACGTACGACATCGTGGTTGACGAGCCGGTGAACGTCGGTGACGTTCCGGTGAACGTCGCGGTCGCGGATTTTGACGGGGCGGGCGACTGGACCGGCGTCACGGCGGTCGCCATCGGACCCGAAGGCGGATGGGCGTCCGACGAATGGCCGCTCGAGCATCGGCGCGTCTCGCTCGGCCCGACCGTGCTGCGCGCCGAGACGGCCGGCGTCGTCGCGGCGTCGCTGCTGGCCTTCGGTGCTGGTGGGTGGGGATTTACCCTGGACGGGCGGCGCGATAGGTAATGATGAGAGCAACACATGAGTGATTGCCTGTTTTGCAAAATTGTCGCGGGGGAGATTCCGTCGAAGTCGGTGGCACAGAGCGACACCGCGTACGCGTTCTACGACGTCGCTCCGCAGGCACCGGTCCATGTGCTCGTGGTTCCCAAGGTGCACATCACCAGCGCCGACGAGGTCGCCAGTTCCCACGGCGGCATCATCGACGATCTGGTCTTGCTCGCCCAACGCGTCGTCGAGATTGAGGGCGTTCGCGAGAGCGGCTACCGACTCGTCATCAACGTGGGCGCCGACGCCCAGATGAGTGTCCCGCACCTGCACCTGCACGTACTCGGCGGACGGCGAATGGAGTGGCCCCCCGGATGACCTTTGATGCCACGGCCGACGAGGCCCTGACGGCGACCACCTTCGTTCCCAACACCCACCTGATGTCCGGACTGCTCGGGCCACGCGACGAACACCTGCGCGTCGTCGAGCGTTCGTTTCCCAACTCGAAGATCCGCGTCCAGGGCAACCAGATCTCGGTCGCCGGACCCGACGCCGCGAAGGTCCTTCGCCTCTTTGATGAACTGGTACTCGTCCTCGAGAGCGGTCAGGCCCTCGATCCGACGAAGATCGCCCGCACCATCGACATGGTCGACGACGACCTGCGACCGAGTGAGGTGCTTCGCCACGAGATCGTGCGCGGTGCCAAGGGTAAGCCCATCCGTCCCTCCACGGCCGGACAGAAGCGCTACACCGACGCGATCGACGCGTCGATCATCACCTTCGGCATTGGGCCCGCCGGCACGGGCAAGAGCTACCTGGCGGTCGCGGCCGCGGTGCAGGCGCTGCACCGTCGCCAGGTCCAGCGCATCGTGCTGACCCGCCCGGCGGTCGAGGCGGGCGAGCACCTCGGTTTCCTGCCCGGTGACCTCATGGCCAAGGTCGACCCCTACCTGCGCCCCTTGTACGACGCGCTCTACGACATGGTGGGACCAGACGGCGCGCAGCGGCTCATCGCCAACGGCACCATCGAGGTGGCGCCCCTCGCCTTCATGCGCGGGCGAACCCTCAACGACTCGTTCATCATCCTCGACGAGGCGCAGAACACCACGCCCGAGCAGATGAAGATGTTCCTCACGCGCATTGGCTTTAACTCCAAGGCCGTCATCACCGGCGACGTCACCCAAATCGACCTCAACGGCCGACCGAGTGGTCTCGCCCTGATCGAGAAGATCCTCTGGAACGTCGAGGGCATCAGTTTCGTGCACCTCGGCACCAAGGACGTCGTGCGCCACCGCATCGTCGCCGACATCGTCGCCGCGTACGACCTGCACACGTCATGACCATCGACATCTACGCCGCTGACGAACAGCACGACGTCATCATCGACCTCGAGCGGTGGATCGCGCTCGCCAACGGCGCCCTCGTCGACGAGGGCGTACGCGGTCTCGCCGAGGTGTCGCTGATCTTCGCTGACGAACTGACGATCACGTCGCTCAACCAGCAGTTCATGGGCAAGGACGGACCGACCGACGTCCTGAGTTTCCCCATCGACGGTGAGCCCGAGCCGACGGGTCGCGTGCCCGACGCCGGGGGCAGCGGACCGGGCGAGCCCCCGATGCCCGAGATTCCCCAACTCATCGGCGACATCGTGATCTGTCCCGCGGTCGCCGCGCGCAACGCCGTGGAACACGAGTGTTCACTCGAGGACGAGCTGGCCTTGCTCGTCGTGCACGGCGTGTTGCACCTGCTGGGCTGGGACCACGTCGTCGACGAGGAGGCCGAACGCATGGAAGCGCGCGAGCGCGAATTGCTCGCTCGCCACAACCGGGTCGGTCGAACGTGATCGGCGCGGCGACCTGGTCGATGGGCGATACGTACCTCGCGATCAGCGTGGTGATCCTGCTCGTGCTGTCGGGCTTCTTCGCACTCGCCGAGACCTCGCTCGTGCGCATGAACAAGTCGCGCGCGAGGTCGCTTCGTGAACAGGGACGCCACGGATCGCGTGCGCTCGTCGTCCTCTCCGAGGCCCCGGAGAAATTCCTCAACCCGTTGCTGCTCCTGGTGTTGATCTGTCAGTTGGTGTCGGCCACGATGATCGGCGTGCTCGCGGGTCACCTCTTCGGCGCCGCCGGGGTGCTCGTCGCGACCGTGGGCGAGGTCGTCGTGATCTTCGTCATCTTTGAGGCCATACCGAAGAACTTCGCCGTCCAGTACCCCGACAGCGCGGCGCTCGCGGCGGCACCGATCGTGGGTTCGATCCTGAAATTCTGGCCGATCAAGTGGATCTCGAGTCTGCTCTTGTCCATTGCCCAATTCGTCAACGGTCTCTTCGGTTCGCCGGGCTCGAGCCAGCGCATGACCGACTCCGAGATCCTGGCGATGGCCGACGTGGCGCACGAGGATAAGGCCATCGCGTCCGAGGAGCGCAACTTCATTCACTCCGTGATCGAATTCGGCGACACCATCGTGCGCGAGGTGATGGTGCCGCGCATTGACATGGTGGACATCGCCGACACCGCGACGATCCGCGACGCGCTCGACCTCGCCATCGCGACCGGCCGCTCGCGTATTCCCGTCTTCGGCGAAGGCGTCGATGACGTGGTTGGCATGGTCAATCTGCGCCACCTCGCCGGACTGGTCGCCGAAGGCCACGGTGCCGCGCGGGTGCGCGACCACATGGGCGGGGCGAAATTCGTACCCGAAACCAAGCGCGTCGCCTCGCTGCTCACTGAGATCCGTCGCGCCAAGACCCACCTCTTCGTCGTCGTCGACGAGTACGGCGGCACGGCCGGGCTCGTGACCCTCGAGGACATCCTCGAAGAGCTGGTGGGCGAGATCACCGACGAGTCCGACCCCGAGATCGAGGACGACGCGACGGCCCAGTCCATCGACGCGGGCCTCATGGTGAGTGGTCGACTCAACATCGACGACGCCAACGTGGACTACGACCTGGCGCTGCCCAAGGATGGGTGGGACACGATCGGCGGACTCGTGCTCGACCTCGCCGGCGGCGTGCCCGAGGTCGGCGACGCGTTTGAGACCGGCGAGTACCGACTGACGGTCGTGCGAATGGACGGTCGGCGCATCGAGGACGTGATGATCGAGCCGTTGGACGACGACGAATGACCAGGTCGGGGTTCTGCGCGATCATCGGACGACCGAACGTCGGTAAGTCCACGCTGTTGAACCAGGTCATCGGCACCAAGGTCTCGATCACGTCGCCGTCGCCCAACACGACGCGCAACGCGATCCGGGGCATCCTCACTGAGAACGGCGTGCAGGTGATCTTCGTCGACACGCCCGGCATCCACCGACCCCGCACCACGTTGGGTGGGCGCCTCAACGACGCCGCGCGCGCCGCGGCGGACGACGTCGACGTCATTCTCGCGATCGTCGAGGCCGGTGCGGCGATTGGGCCGGGTGACCGGATGGCACTGACGACGTTGCTCGAGGCGGCGCGCCACCCTCGCGGGCCCAAACCGTGTGTTGTCGTGAACAAGATCGACCGTTCCTCGCGTGAAGTGACGGCGGCGCAACTGATGGCCGCGCTCGAAGCCGTCACCGATCTCGCCGCGGAGCGCCACCTCGAAGAGGCGGCTGGCCGCGTGGAGT
>JADGOK010000149.1 GCA_017882985.1 Acidimicrobiales bacterium | reverse complement strand
CGCCCACCTCTTCGAGCAAGAGCAACGGCGTCGCCGTTCCTACGTCAACGCGAACGGCTCGCAGAATCACTTCGACCATGGGTCCAGCCTAGACCCCGCGCCGTGAAAAAGGGCGTGCGTCAGTCCTGGATGTATTCCGTGAGGGCGCGCTCGTACAGTACGGTTCGCAACGCGGCGACCTCTGACGCCACGGCAGTCGCGACGCGTGGGGACCTGCCCCCCGAGTTGCGGCCGCCGGCGTGGCGGAGCGATTCAGTGAGATCATCGACCACGCCGAGCTCGCGCTCGACGACGCGACGCAGGGAGCCCAGTAGACGGCCGTCGACGCCTCGCGTCAAGAGTGCCGTCGCGCACTGGGCAACGCGAACATCGAACTGCGTGAAGACCGTCTCGCCCGCCACGTTCGAGGGAAGCAGCAGTCCCATGGAGATGAGTTGATTCACTGACGCACCTTCGAGCTCCGTCGTCTTGAGGAACTCCTGGGTCGTCAAGTACTCCCTCGACGTCGTCGACTTCGACACCGACTCTCGGGGCGTCGGCGAATTCTCGACTGACGCGTCACTCGACGTAGGTGGTGGCTTCACTACGCTCAGCGCGGAACGAGCTGGCGTCTCGGGCGTGGGCGTGATTGGTGCGATCACTGACACTGCGTTGGCTGACGCCTCGCGTGCGGCGTGTCGTGCGACGGGCGTCGTCGGGCTGTCACTCAAGAGACCCTGCTCCACGAGGCGCAGTCGCACGACGCGCAAGGGCACGAACTCCTCTTGGGCGAGGCGAATCGCCTCGCGCAGACAGGCGACGTCACGGTCCGAGTAGAGGCGGTAGCCCTTGCGGCTGCGACTGGGCTGCACCAGTCCTTTGTCCTCGTAGTAGCGGATCTTGGAGAGTTCGATGTCGGGGAAGTCCTTGCGCAGCAACGTGTGCACTTCACCGATTCTCATCTTGCCAACGCTCACACTCATAGCGTCGCCTCCCAAAACACCAACTTAAACTTGCCAATCTGCACTTCGTCGGCCGAATGCAGTGTCGTCTCTTCGACGCGCGAGCCGTTCACGTAGGTACCGTTGAGCGAGTTCAGGTCACGCAAGGTGATTCTTCCGCTCGCGGTACGCGTAAAGACGGCGTGGTGGCGCGAGACCGAAACGTCATCGAGGAGGAGATCACTCTCCTCGTGGCGGCCGACTGACGTGATCTCATTGGTCAATTCAACTCGGGTACCGGCAGTCTGTCCAGAGGCAATCACCAATTCATCCAGGTGCGCGCCGTGGCGATCGGGATTGACGTTTGGGTGCAGCGCCTCGAACGTGCTCACGACCGGCACGGCCACCGTCTCGGGCGACGTCGCCTCGTGCTGGGGCGCACCGCACGACCAACAGAAATTAGCGTTGGCGTTGAGTATCTCCCCGCATCGACGACAGTTCACGCGTGCAACCCTACTGAAGTTTTCCTCGTGCCGTCGGGGCTAGTTATTGGTCAGGGCGGCGTAACCAGACGCGTCGAGCAGCGCGTCGTAGTCCGCACCACCCGTCGTCGTGATCTCACAAATCCAGCCCTCGCCGTACGGATCACTGTTGACCAATTCGGGTGCGGCGCTCAGGGCGTCGTTGATCGCGCTGATCGTGCCACCCACGGGCGCGTAGATCTCCGAGACCGATTTGGTCGACTCCACCTCGCCCAGCGAGGCGCCGACGGCGATCGGGGTGCCGACCTTGGGTAGTTCGACGAAGACCACGTCACCGAGGGCGTCCTGGGCGTAATCGGTGATGCCGACGCGCACCGTGGTGGCACTCGCCCGGGCCCATTCGTGGTCGCTGGAGTAATGGAGGTCGTCGGGAATCTTCATGGGAAAAATCTACAAGATTTGCCGACCCCGTCGTCCGGAACGAAGTGCCCGCAGGGCGGGGCGGACGTAGCCGAAGAGCACCAGCCACGAGAGCGCGAGCCCGAGCAGTCCAATCACCCAGGTCCCTTCACGGGTCCAGTGCTGCCAGGCGACCAGCGCCGCGTGGTGGGGATTGGTCGTGAGCAAGAACAGCGGGTACGTCGTCATCAGCGCGAACGTGGAGACCTTGCCCCACCACAGCACGTCGATACGCGCGGCGCCGAGGGCCGCGAGCAACAGGGTGAGCAGTGAGACAATCAGCTCCCGGGTCAGGGTAATGAGCGCGAACCACCACGGAACTCCCGCGGCGGCGGCGACCGAGAGCAGTCCCACGATGACGAGCAGCCGATCAGCCACCGGGTCGATGACCTTGCCGACGTTGGATACCTGGTGGAGACGGCGAGCGAGGTAGCCATCGATCCAGTCGGTCGCTCCCAGTGAGGCGAGCAACCACGCCGCGACGGCGCGGTGGTCGGTCGAAAAGAGGATCCAGACGAAGACCGGCAGGAGCGCGAGGCGAACGAGCGTGACCAGATTCGGCCAGGTCAACCAGCCCGCGTCGCCTTGATCATCGGCACTCATGACCGAAGTGCCTTAGGCGATCGTGATGGAATGGTCCAAGTAGACGTCCTGGACAGCGTGCACCAGCGCGGCGCCCTCTTCGATCGGCCGCTGGAACGCCTTGCGACCGACGATGAGACCCTGTCCCCCGGCGCGCTTGTTGATAACGGCGGTTCGTACCGCGCCGGCGAGGTCGTTCGAGCCCTTCGCCTCACCACCGGAGTTGATCAGTCCAATGCGCCCCGCGTAGCAGTTCACGACTTGCCAGCGGGTCAGGTCGATCGGGTTGTCCGTCGTGAGCTCATCGTAGACACGTGGATCAGTCTTTCCGAAGTTGAGCGCCAAGTAGCCGCCGTTGTTCTCCGGCTGCTTCTGCTTGATGATGTCGGCTTCGATCGTGACGCCCAGGTGGTTGGCTTGGCCCGTGAGGTCGGCGCTGAGGTGGTAGTCCACGTCCTTGGTCTTGAACGCGGGATTGCGCAGATAGGTCCACAGCACCGTGAACATCCCCAGACGGTGCGCTTCGGCGAACGCGCTCGAGATCTCGCGGATCTGGCGACCCGATTCGGGGGCGCCAAAATAGATCGTCGCACCAACGCCCACGGCGCCGAGGTCCGCCGCCTGCTGAACCGACGCGAAGGGGATCTGGTCGTAGGTGTTGGGGTAGTTGAGTAGATCGTTGTGGTTGATCTTCACGATGAAAGGAATCCGGTGCACGTAGCGCCGCGAGACCGACCCAAGGGTGCCGAGCGTCGAGGCGATGGCGTTGCAGTCCGCCTCGACGGCGAGGTCACAGAGTCGGGCCGGATCGAAGTACGAGGGGTTCGGCGAGAAACTCGCCGCCGCCGAGTGTTCGATGCCCTGGTCCACCGGCAGAATCGAGACGTAACCGGTGCCGGCGAGACGGCCGTGGCCGTAGAGCGAACCGAGATTGCGCAGTACGGTCGGCGAGCGGTCGGTGAGGGCGAAGACGTCGTTCAGGTAGTTCGGACCCGGCGTCGTCAGTAGTTCCTTGGGAAAAGCTACGGCCTTGTGGTCAAGCAGTGATGACGCTTCGTCACCCAAAAGTGCGGCAATGTCCATGGCCCAATCCTACAAGAAAGGATTCACGGCACGAAAAACCACTCGGACGCTCGAGTAAGAATGAACCGATGGACTTTGAGTACCGATCGTCACTCGTTCGACGCCTGCGCGCGGTGCACTCGCTCTACGTCGACGCGTGCTCGTCGATGAGCATGGAGCAGGTCAATCAGGTCGTTCACCCCGGCGCGCTGCCCATCGCGTTCTCACTCGTCCACCAGGCTCTGATCGAAGACGGCAGCCTCCTTTTCGCCGGCGGCCCCGCCCCGCAGTTCGACGGCCTGTGGGCGGACAAGATGGGACTCGCGGTGAAGGATCACGGCAAGGAGCGCCCGATCGAGGAGATGATGGACCAACGTATCGGCGACTTCGACCAGTTCAAGGTCTTTCAGCGTCTGGTCTTTGACGCGAGCGAGGCGTTCATCGAGACGATCGATCCCCGCGACTTCAGTGAGATCGTGATGCAGCACCCCTACGGGGCCACCATCGAGCACACGTTCTCGGCCCGTGTCGGTGGCGAAGCGGGCATCTCACGCAGTGACGCGCTGGAATGCTGGATCTACCAACACGCCCTTCGTCACATGGGTGAAATCGAACACGCCCG
>JADGOK010000148.1 GCA_017882985.1 Acidimicrobiales bacterium | reverse complement strand
CTCGTTGGCCGATCCGGACGCCTTGGACGTGACCGTGATCCAGGAACTGGAAGACCGCGTCGCCGTTCTTCAGCAAATCGCAAGAAAGTTTGGCGGATCGCTCGGTGCGGCGATCGAAATGCTCGATTCCTTGCAACGCGCTCGCCTGAGCCAGGTCGACGAGGAGCGCCAGCTCGCCGAACTCGACGCAGAGATCGAGGTATTGACGGCGCGAGAACGAGAGCTCGCGCTCGCCGCGAGGCGAGACCGAGAGGCGGCAGCCGAACAATTGACCGTTTCGGTACGCGAGCAGCTGCCCCGCGTCGCGCTCGCGAACGCGACGCTTCGTTTCGACGTCGCGGGCGACGACGGTTCCGTCGTCCAAATTCTGTTTACGGCGAATCCCGGGCAGCCCGAAGGGCCCTTGCAGACCTTGGCGAGCGGCGGCGAACTGAGCCGGGTGCTGCTGGCCCTTTCGCTTGAAACTGCTCACGAGGACGTGGTCGCCGTCTTTGACGAGGTGGACGCGGGCGTCGGAGGACAGGTGGCTCAGCAGATTGGCGACTGTCTACGCGAGGTCGGGCGTCAGCAGCAGGTCTTGGCGGTAACCCATTTGGCGTCGGTCGCCGCCAAAGCCGATCACCACTTCGTGATTGAGAAGCTCGTGTCGAAGGGTGCGACCACCACGACGGTGCGAGCCGTTCAAGGTGAAGATCGAGTTCGTGAAGTTGCGCGAATGCTGGCGGGAGACGAGATAACGCCCCAAGCACGGGCCCTCGCCGTCCAGCTGCTCGAAACACGCCGTTAATACTGCAGATTCAAGATGCTCCCTCGCTAAGATAGGTATCCGTGGGCGCGGCGTTTTTCAAATGACAAAGTTCATCTTTGTTACGGGTGGAGTTTCGAGTTCGCTCGGAAAGGGTCTGACGGCCTCCTCGCTCGGCCGACTCTTGAAGTCGCGTGGCTTGAAAGTCACGATGTGCAAACTCGATCCGTACCTCAATGTCGATCCGGGAACGATGAATCCGGGTGAACACGGCGAGGTCTACGTCACTGACGACGGGGGAGAGACCGACCTCGATCTCGGACACTACGAGCGATTCATTGACGAGTCGCTTTCGAAGATGTCGAACACGACGACGGGCTCGATCTATTCCAACGTCATCGCCAAGGAACGACGTGGGGATTACCTCGGAAAGACCGTGCAAGTCATCCCGCACATCACTGACGAGATCAAAGAGCGTATTCGCCGACTGGGTACGTTGGGTGCCGACGTCGTCATCGTCGAGATTGGTGGCACCGTAGGCGACATCGAGATTGTCCCGTTCATCGAGTCGATCCGTCAATATCGTCGCGACGCCGGTCGGGGCAACGTCTGCTACGTCCACCTGACGCTCGTGCCCTACCTGGCTCCTTCGGGCGAGCAGAAGACCAAGCCCACCCAGCACTCGGTCACCGAACTTCGATCCCGCGGCATTCAGCCCGACATCATTGTCTGTCGTAGCGATCAACCCATCTCCGATGTTCTCAAGCGCAAGATCTCGCTGCTGTGCGACGTGCCCATTCAGGCCGTTATCTCAGCGGTGGACGCGCCGAGTATCTACGACATCCCTATCAATATGCACCGCGAGGGTCTCGACACGATCGCGTGCAACACACTGGGCATTGACCTGGACGAGCATCCCATCGATCTCAGTGCGTGGGAGGACGTGGTGCGCCGCGTTCACAACACGACCAGGACCCTGCGCATTGGCATCATTGGCAAGTACGTCACGATGCCCGACGCCTATCTGTCGGTGGGCGAGTCAATTCGTCACGCTGGCTTTGCGATCGGGGCGACGACCAAGATTGAGTGGCTCGAGGCCGAGCGTGTGCCGTCGGAGATTGACTCGGAGAGGATCCGTCAACTCGATGGCATCATCGTGCCTGGAGGATTTGGCGAGCGGGGCGTTGAGGGCATGGTCGCCGCGGCCCGGATCGCTCGCGAGCACGACATTCCGTTCCTGGGCATCTGTCTCGGGATGCAGGTTATGGTCGTCGAGTTCGCTCGACATTGCCTTGGCCTGAGCGACGCGCATTCGACGGAGATCTCGCTCACGACGTCGGCGCCGGTCATTGCGCTGATGGCCGAGCAGATGGATATCACCGACCTCGGGGGAACGATGCGTCTGGGCGCGTGTCCGGCAATGCTGGACGAAGGTTCTGTCGTTGCCAACCTGTACGGGACAACGGTCGTCTCGGAGCGTCACCGTCATCGATACGAATTCAACTCTCGCTACCGCGACCAGTTCGAAGCGGCTGGCATGCGCTGTTCGGGAACGTCACCCGACGGACGCCTCGTCGAATTCGTCGAGATCGCCAGTCACCCGTTCTTCGTGGGAACCCAGGCGCACCCCGAGTTCAAGTCGCGTCCGGACCGACCGCACCCGCTCTTCCTCGGCCTGGTGAAGGCCGCCGCGGCGCGCGCCGAAGGACGCGAGCCGCACATCATCGATCCTTCTTCGGTCGACGCCACCTTGTGAGTGATCGGTTTCGGATCGTTCAGACCGAACGATTGCTCGATTCATTCGTCTTTGGCGTCGAGCGTCGTACAGTTACCCACGACGACACTTCCTTCGAGCGCGATGTCGTCACACACCTGGGCGCCGTCGCGATTCTCGCGATCAACGACGACGGAGAGATCGGCTTCCTTCGCCAATACCGTGCGACCTTTGACCGCTACTCGTTGGAGATTCCCGCGGGAACACTCGACGTACCGGGTGAGGACCCGCTGGACGCCGCGCGTCGCGAGCTGCTCGAAGAATTGGGCTGTGAAGCAGAAGAGTGGAAGCTGCTCGGACGATTCATGGTCTCACCGGGATGGAGTGACCAGTTGATGACGATCTACGAGGCGCGACGGTTGATCCAGCGAGAGCGCAATCCCATGGGTCCCGAAGAACGTACGTCGTCGGTTCACTGGATGTCCAAGGAGACGCTGCGTTCGGCGCTGCGCGAAGAGGGGATCCTCGACAGCACCATGGTCGTCGCGCTGCACCGCGTGTTCGGGAACCTCTTTGACGTCGACTAGCCAGTTCATCGACGAGTTCCTTCAGTGGCTCACGATCGAGAAGGGTCGCAGTCGCGCCACGACCGCGGCCTACCGACGAGACCTCGAACAGCTACGGCTCTGGATGGACGAACGCGCACTGACAATCCGAGGAGTCACGGATTCGTTGCTGGAACAGTACTTTGACGAGTTGCGCCACAGCGAGCGCGCCGCGAGTTCAGTCGCTCGCGCGGTTTCCTCGGCCCGTGGCTTCCTCGGGTTTCTGGTCGAAGAGCGCCATCTGGAAAGTGATCCCTCATCGCGACTGCGTGGGGGCCGTCGGGGCCGTACGTTGCCGAAACCGCTCTCCGAGAACGAGATCGTCCGTCTCCTCGACTCCGTGCCGGCGACGTCGCCGATTGATCGTCGTGACCGTGCCCTGCTCGAACTCCTCTACGGGACGGGCGCGCGGGTCTCCGAAGTAGTCGGCATTGGACTTGAGGACCTCGATTTTGATGAGGAGCTCATTCTCGTGACCGGTAAGGGGTCAAGGCAACGTCTGGTCCCGATGGGGACCGCGTTGCGTAGCGCGTTGACGGTGTACTTGGACGTCGGCGGACGCCGCGGCGTCCCCGGCTCGGTTCGGACGTCGCGGCTGTTCTTGAACGCCCGCGGGGGAGTGCTGACGCGTCAGGGCGTCGACCTGATCATTCACCGTCGGGCCTTGATCGCCGGCATTGACCGTTCGCGTATCAGCGCGCACGTCTTTCGTCACAGTTGCGCGACGCATATGTTGGCCCACGGGGCCGACATTAGAGTGGTGCAGGAGCTCTTGGGCCACGCGTCGATCGCGACGACCCAGATCTACACCGCGGTGTCGGTGACGTCACTGCAACACGAGTACCAGAACGCGCATCCCCGCGCGCACGACTGAAGGATCGGGCATGTCGAGTTACGTCTACCTATTCATCGCCATCGTGCCGTCAATCGTGCTGCACGAGGTCAGTCACGGGTACGTCGCGTACCACTACGGTGACCCGACCGCCAAGGAGAACCACCGACTGACACTGAATCCTCTTCGACACATCGATCCGTTTGGCACCATCCTCCTGCCTGCGCTCCTCGTCTT
>JADGOK010000147.1 GCA_017882985.1 Acidimicrobiales bacterium | reverse complement strand
GACCTCGAATTCGTTGCGGCGTTCGACGTTGACGCGTCAAAGGTCGGCAACGATCTCGGCAAGGCCATCGATGGCGGTCAGAACAACACGATCAAGTTCGCGACGGTACCGTCGCTCGGCGTGACCGTATTGCGCGGACCCACCATGGACGGACTGAACAAGTACTACCGTGCCTCCATCGAGGAATCGCCGGCCGACGCCGTCGATGTCGTCCAGGCATTGCGCGATGCCAAGGCCGAGGTGTTGGTCTCCTACCTACCCGTGGGCTCAGAGCAGGCCCAGCGCTTCTACGCACAGTCCGCCCTCGACGCGGGCGTCGCCTTCGTCAACGCCATCCCGGTCTTCATCGCTTCGGATCCGGTGTGGGCGAAGAAGTTCGCCGACGCGAACGTGCCGATCATCGGTGACGACATCAAGAGTCAAGTTGGTGCGACCATCGTGCACCGGGTGCTGGCGCGCCTCTTCGAGGATCGAGGGCTCTCACTCGACCACACGTACCAGTTGAACGTCGGGGGCAACATGGACTTCAAGAACATGCTCGAGCGCGAGCGCCTCGAGTCCAAGAAGATCTCCAAAACCCAATCGGTGACGTCCCAGTTGGAGATCAGTCACATGGAGCCCGACGACATCCACATCGGCCCGAGCGACCACGTCCCGTGGCTGCTCGACCGCAAGTGGGCCTACATCCGCATGGAGGGCCGCAACTTCGGTGACGTGCCGCTCAACCTCGAGCTCAAGCTCGAGGTGTGGGACTCGCCCAACTCGGCGGGCGTCATTATCGACGCCGTCCGTTGTGCCAAGGTCGCCCTCGATCGCGGCATCGGCGGTCCGATCATCGGTCCTTCGGCGTACTTCATGAAGTCGCCCCCGGTGCAGTTCCACGACGACGAGGCGCACAACATGGTCGAGGCCTTCGCCGATCAGGGTGCCCCGAATCCGGTGTGGCCCTAGGAACTGATTCCGTCCACGAAACCCCCCGCCCTCGTGCGGGGGGTTTCGTGCTTTCTACGCCCGTTCCGCCCACCACTCGCGCAGGCGGTGCGACGCTTCGTCCACGCTGATTTCGCCTTCGTCCAGACGGATCTCCATCAAGAAGTCGAGCGCCTCGCCCACCGCGCGGCTGGGCGCGATGCCGAGCAACTCCATGATCGCCACGCCGTCAAGCGCCGGACGCAGTCGACTCAGGTCCTCCTGCGCGCGAAGTTCCTCAATGCGGATCTCGAGCTCGTCCATCCGTTGGGACAGCACCGCCGCCTTTCGCGCGTTGCGCGTCGTGCAGTCGCAGCGCGTCAACTCGTTGAGTTCGGTCAAGAGGTGGCCCGCGTCGCGGACGTACCGACGAACCGCCTTGTCGCTCCAGCCCATCTTGTAGGTGTGAAATCGCAAGTGCAGTTCGACGAGCATGCTCACGTCGTCAGTGATGCCTTGGGCGTACTTGAGCGCCACCATTCGTCGCCGCGTCATCTTGGCGCCGACGACCTCGTGAAAACGAAACGTGACGCCCTCGTCAGTGATCGCTCGCGTCGTGGGCTTTCCGATGTCGTGAAAGAGTGCCGCCAGGCGCAGCACGAGGTCGGGCGAGGTCTTGTCGACGACCGCCCACGTGTGCCTGAGGACGTCCTTGTGTCGGTGGATCGGATCCTGTTCGAGCTGCAGCTTCGGAAGCTCAGGAAAGAAACGCTCGGCCAACCCCGTGCGGACGATGAAGTCGAGTCCCACTGACGGTCGAGAGGTCATCAGCAACAGGTCGAGCTCGCTGTGAATCCGCTCGGGCGACACTTTGGTGATCTGATCAGCCATCGCGGTCGCGGCGACCTCGATAGAGGGATCGATGCGCAGGTCGAACCGGGCGGCAAAACGGGCGGCACGCAGCATTCGAAGGGGGTCGTCACGAAAGAGGGTCTCGGGTTCGGCTGGCGTTCGCAGCACGCGCTCGTGCACGTCGTTGAACCCGTTGTAGAAGTCAAAGAACGTCTGGACGCCCGGCGTCTCGGCGTCCAAAGCCACGACGTCCAGGGCCAGTGCATTCATCGTGAAGTCGCGTCGACCGAGATCGACCTCGAGCGAGTCGCCCCATTCCACCGAGGGCTTACGCGAATGGTCGACGTAGGCCTCGGAACGAAACGTGGTGATCTCAGCCTTGAAACCACGCTCTCGCAGGGTGCCGCCGATCGTGCCAAAGGCCCGTCCCTGCTCCCACAACGCGGTGCACAACGGCCTCATGATCCGAAAGATGTCATCGGGCCGAGCGTTGGTCGTGTAGTCGATTTCGAAGTCGTCGCCCCGCTCGATACCAAGCAATGCGTCGCGCACTGATCCTCCAACGGCGTAAAGGGAGAAGCCCGCGTCGGAGAAGGCGCGAGCCAGCGGACGTGAAAGAACGGCGAGTTCGTTCAGTCGATCGTGGACCAGTTCAAAGGAAGTCACTTCGAATGAAAGGGTAGTGGGCGCCCAGCGCGAGGCGTCGTCGAAGGTAGCCTGTAGCAGCATGTCCCACCGATTTCCGACCTGGTGGCGGGCGCTCAGCGTCGTACTCCTCAGCCTCGCAACGGTGACGTGGCCCTCGGCCGCGCAGGCCACACCGACGGCGCCCTTTGCTCTCGTGCATCAGGACGCCTTCGCGGTTCTTTCGTCGCGCGGCACGTCGCACTTCAACTTCACGCTTCATCTCGCGCGAGCCAGCGTCAGTGCGAGGGTGCAACTCTCGCTGTACCCGCACCTCGTGACGCGCTCTCAGATCTCGCCCCTCGTGAGCGACGCCGGCCTGACGGGCCAACCGGTTGCCGCGACCAGCACTTTTGTTCTCAAGTGCGCGGCGCGCCACTCCCTCACGTTCACCGTGGCGCTCTACACGAAGGCGCTCGAGCGCACCAAGAGTCCGTGCGCGGTCCGTGGCGCCCGACTGCGACTACCGTGCACTGGGCAAACGTGTGACGGGGTGTACCCCTTGCGTTACACCGTCACGAGCAACGGCGTCTCGACGAGCGAATGGTCGATGATCGCGGTCCAGGCGAGCCGGGTCGCCTCACCGCTCAACGTCGATTGGATCACCACCCTCGATCCCACTTCGTGGCAGGAGAGCGGTCGGGCCGTCGCGGTGATGAACGCATTGGCCAAGTTCACCGCGGTCCCTTTGACGCTCACGGCCGACTACCGCACGCTCGTGCGGGCCCTGTCCGACACGTCGGCGACAGGAACGGCGTGGCGCACCTCGCTCAACAAGGCTCTCGAAAGTCCCCTCCACCGCGCGTCGGGTGCTCCGCCGGGTGATATTGACTTCGGCGGACTGGTCGCCAACGGCATGACCACCCAGGTCGGCACCCAGCTCTCACTCGCGAACGAGTTGTTGCGTTCGCTCAACGGGCGCTACCTCGACAATCCCGTGGTCTTGTCCGGCACGCCCTCGTTGAGCAGTCTCGATGCTCTTGCGGGTTCGGGCGTGAGTGAAGTCGTCCTGCCCGAAGCCGACCTGGCACAACCACCGTCGTTGACTCTCAACTGGGGCGCACCGTTCCACGTGCAAGGCGCCGGGCCGCTGTTAGCCCTCAGCACCGACACCGCGCTCAGCCAACTCGTGACCGATCCGACCATCGAGCCCGGCCGCCGAGCCGTCTTGACCCTGACGACGCTCGCCTTTCTTCACTTCGAAGAGCCCAACGCGCCGTCGAGTCGCACGGTCGTGATCAGCGCGCCGGTCGCCGAGACACCGGCCACGTTCATGGTTGACCTCTTCACCGGATTGGAGCACAATCCCTTCTTTCAGGCGAGCAACCTCGTTCCGTCGTTCAATTCGTCGCTGGTCGCGACCAACGGTGCCCCGAGTTCACGCACACTGGTGACGTCGCGTCCCTCCACGTGGACGCCCCACAACCTCAGCACGCTGACCACGTTGATCGGTCAGGTCAACTCCTTCGGACAGGCCGTCACCTCGACCGTCGTCGAATCCGCACTCCACGTCGCGGTGGCGAGGGCGGAGATCACCGGCAACTCCGACGTTCGTCAGCGGGCACTCACCAGTGCCAGCAACGCACTCAACGCAGAGCTCGGCAACTTTTCGGTCGACGCCGGCGCCGTCACGCTGGCGGGACCGGGCACATCCCTACCCATCACGATCATCAGTCGTGCCAACTACACGGTGA
>JADGOK010000146.1 GCA_017882985.1 Acidimicrobiales bacterium | reverse complement strand
TCCACACCGTCCATCGCCAAGACCTGCTGGAACTGCTTGACGAGTGAGTTCTTGGGCTCAGTCAGGACGCTGATGAGCATTTCTCGGTCGAGTTGTTGGACCGCACCGACGATCGGGAGTCGTCCAATGAACTCAGGAATAAGTCCGAACTTCATCAAGTCCTCGGGCAGCGCGTGACGGAAGAGCTCGATGTCACCGCGACGTTTCGACTCAACGGGTGAGTTAAAGCCCATCGACTTCTTGCCGAGTCGACGTTCGATGATCTCCTCGAGACCCGAGAACGCTCCACCGCAGATGAACAGGATGTTCGAGGTGTCGATGGTGATGAACTCTTGGTGCGGATGCTTGCGACCACCTTGTGGCGGCACACTCGCGACGGTTCCTTCGAGGATCTTGAGCAGCGCCTGCTGGACGCCTTCACCCGACACGTCGCGGGTGATCGAAGGGTTCTCGGCCTTGCGCGCAATCTTGTCGATCTCGTCGATATAGATGATGCCGCGTTCGGCACGCTTGACGTCAAAATCCGCGGCCGACAACAGTTTCAGAAGTATGTTCTCGACGTCTTCGCCCACGTAGCCGGCTTCAGTAAGGGCCGTGGCGTCGGCGATTGCGAACGGCACGTTGAGCATACGCGCCAATGTTTGCGCCAAGAAGGTCTTGCCGCACCCGGTGGGACCCAGGAGCAGAACGTTCGATTTGGCGACTTCGACGTCGTCGTCGTGCAGTGGACCGGTCTGAATCCGCTTGTAGTGGTTGTAGACCGCGACCGAAAGAATCTTCTTCGCGTCGAGTTGACCGATCACGAACTCATCGAGGAAGGCGGAGATCTCACGAGGCGTCGGCAGGTCCTCTAGAACGAACTCGGGTCGATCGCCGAACTCGTCGGCGATGATGTCATTGCACAGGTCGATGCACTCATCGCATATGTAGACACTCGGTCCTGCGATGAGTTTCTTTACCTGCTTTTGACCCTTTGCGCAAAAACTGCACTTAATAAGGTCGTTGCCTTCGCCAAACTTTGCCACCAACAACCTCCGAAAGGACCTTTGCTCAGAACATCCTACGAGCCGGTCGACCCGTATTGGGGTACCTAGAGACGAGCCGTGAGAACTTCATCAATCAAACCGTATTCCACGGCCTCATCGGCGCTGATAATGAAGTCGCGGTCAGTGTCCTTGGCAATGCGCTCGACTGACTGACCAGTGTCGTTGGCGAGCATGGTGTTGAGCATGTCCTTCATCCGAAGGATCTCGCGGGCCTGGATCTCGATGTCCGACGCCTGTCCACCGACACCACCCCACGGCTGGTGCATCAGGACGCGCGCGTGGGGCAGGGCGTAGCGCTTGGTCTTCGCGCCCGCGCCGAGCAACACCGCCGCCGCCGACGCGGCCTGACCGAAACAAAACGTCGACACGTCGGGCTTGATGTATTTCATCGTGTCGTAGATCGCGAGCAGTCCCGTGATGTCACCACCGGGCGAGTTGATGTAGAGGCTGATGTCCTTGTCGGGGTCTTCGGACTCGAGGAAGAGCATCTGGGCGCAGATGAGGTTCGCGACAGTGTCGTCGATGGGCGTACCGAGAAAGATGATGCGCTCGCGCAACAGTCGGCTGTACAGGTCGTAGGCGCGCTCACCACGATTGGACGACTCGACCACGGTCGGGACGAGGTAATTCTGGGCTCGGAAGTATTCGTTCACTCCCCTACCTTATGCGTCGAGTTCTTCTGACTGGTCCGTGCGCAACAGTTCGCGATCAATTTCCACGCCATCAGGGTCGACAAAGGTCACGTTGTCGTTGAGCCATCGAGACGCCTTCATCTTGGCGACTTCGGCGTGAAAAGCGCTCACGCGACCGGTGTCGCGCAGGTTCGTGCGCAGCAGGTCCGCTTCGACGCCCATGGACATCGCGGTCTTCAGTAACTCGTCGTCGATCTCTTCGTCACTCGGCTCGAGCTGCTCGGTCTTGACGAGCGCGCGCATCGCGAGGTCGATGCGCACAGCGCGCACCGCGTCGGCGCGCAGGGTCTCGAGTAACTGGTCCGACGACTGATTGGTCACCTGCAGGAACATTTCGAGATTCAACTTCTGTTCCGAGAGCCGGTGGCCGAGATCGTGCAGGCGCTCGTCCGTCTCACTCGCCGCGAGCGACTCGGGCACGGCCTCTTCACTCACCAATTCGCTGAGCGCCATTAACACGGCGTCGCGTTGGGACATCTGCGCTTCGACGATCTTCATCCGACGCATCTGACTCAGAATGCCTTCTCGCATTTCGTCCTGGGTCGCCCACTCGGTGTTCTCCTGAACCCACTCGTCAGTGAGCTCGGGTAACTCGCGTTCCTTGACTTGCTTGAGCTTGAGTTCGTAGGTCGCGACGACGCCGCCTTCGACACTGCCATTCAACTTCATCTCTTCGCCCGCCTTGAGACCGACGATGAGTTCGTCCACACCCTCGGTGATCGTGCCCGATCCCACCGTGTACATGAAGTCACTCATCTCGAGCGGCTCGACGTCGGTCGCGATCTGCTCGACGCGCACGTCCATGGTCACGAGGTCGCCGGTGACGATGGGGCGATCAACGTCCTTCAAGATCGCGTCGGTCTCGCGGAATCGGTCGATTTGGGCGATGATCTCCGCGTCGGTGACCTGGGGAGAGGGAATGGTGACGCGCAGATCGCGCTGGCCCTTGATGCTCACTTCCGGGCGAACCTCGACCTCGGCCTCAAAGTGCAGTGGTCCGGACTCTTCACCGTCAATGATGTTGATGTCGGGTTGGCCGATCGGGTCGCTTTGCGTGTCGGCAATAGCGCGGGCGTAAAAGTCGGGTAGGGATTCGCGGATCGCCTCGGCGCGCAGGACGTCGGCGCCTCCGATGTGCGCCACGAGTACGTTCTTAGGCACCTTGCCCTTGCGAAATCCCTTGACGCTGACTTGTTTTGACAGGGTCGCGGCCGCGGCGTCGAGCGCCTCGCCCATCTCGGCTTCATCAATCTCGACGTCGAGCTTGATTCGATTGTTGTCCAGGGTGGTGGTCGTTGCGCGCATAAGAGATTCCAGCCTACCGGCTCGCTTGGAATCGGCTAAATCATGATGCGCAGGTTCTCGGCGAACGACTGCGCCATGGCCCGGTCGCCCCGAACGTCGGTCGCCGACGCCGACAGGAAGGCGTCAGCGAGGATGCGTCCCGCCGCTCGACGCCAAAAGAGCGCCACGGGTGTCGTGATCTCGAGTGTCGGCGCGTTTTTGCTGACACTGAGTGCCTCCGCCCGGCCCTCACGCACGCCCAGCATCACCGTTCGACCAAGTCGACCGATGAGATTCAGTTGCACGAGTGTCCCGTCGGCGGAGTGCATCTTCTTGCCCACCACGTAGGGCAGCGCCGCCTCGAAGCGGTTCACGACGATCTCCTCACCCGCGCCGTGGTCGTCGGCCGGCTGCAAGAGTGCGTCGCGAATGTCCTGGAGGTGGATCCAGCTGTCGAGCACGCGCGTCTCTTGAAACCGGTGGTAGGGGCGCTCGCCCTCCGGACTCCATCCCACCTTCTCCCATCCAGCGTCGTTGAGCGCGCGCAATGTCGCGAGCGAGCGAACCGTGGCGTCGCGAAACTTGTTGAGGACCTCAATACCGGGTTCGCTCCGATGCGCCGCGACGAAGGCCTCGTTGATCTCGCCGATCGGATTGCGCACGTACTCGGGCCAAGGCCCGTCGAACTGGGGCACCGGAGCACCTTGCAGCATCACCTCAAAGCCGAGCAGGTGGCTGATGACGTCGCGCACGCTCCAGCCGGGACACGCGGTGGGCGCGTCGTAGCCCTCGCTTGGTAGTGGTCGCACGAGTCGATCGATCGCCGACCACGTTTCGTCGAGCGCGTCGACGATCCATTCGTACGCCATCACAGCCTCCGGTCCGTCCCTTGAGAGCAGCCTATGAAACGCAGGCCCGTTGGAGGCGTATTAGGTGATATGTGTAACGATGGAGTGACGGGAAGTAGCGCAGCTTGGTTAGCGCGCCTGGTTTGGGACCAGGAGGCCGCGGGTTCGAATCCCGCCTTCCCGACCAAATGTCGTAGGCCCCGTTGGCTAGACCAGCCTTATGAGAGTTGGGTCTGGTTGTGGGTTAAGTGTAGGTCTTCAAACTCGTTGGGCGTCAGGTAAT
>JADGOK010000145.1 GCA_017882985.1 Acidimicrobiales bacterium | reverse complement strand
TGGAGAACCCGCAACCACCTCGCCATCTGGGCGACGTAGCCGCCAGCGAGGCCCAGGCCGAGTGCCGCGTCGAGCGCGACGCGCGCTGCACTCACGCGAGCGCCTCTCGCGCCGACGCCACGAGCGCACGCGGATCGAGTGTCGGCACGAGATGTCCGACGCCGCTCAGCACGTGAAGGGTCGGGGGCGTGGGCAGGAGTGCGCCCGCGCGTCGTGCGACGTCAACGGGCACGTCCTCGTCGAGCTCCCCCCAGACCATGACGACCGGGACCCGCACGCGTTGCAACTCCGCTTCGTAACTCTCGTTCACGCTCGCCACGAGCACCTCGCGCAGTCGACCGCTCGCGTTCTTGTAGTCCGTGGATCCGTAACGCTGACGGGCGGCCTCCATTGTCCCCTCACTCACGACGCCCCTGGCGTGGAGCCAGCGCGTGAGGCGAAACCGCCAGGGCGGCGACACGACGCTCGTGCGGCGCAGCAGTGGCGCACCCACGAGGATCAACGCGCGCACCAGCTCGGGGTGTTCGGCGGCGAGCACCGTCGCGACGGTCCCGCCAAAGGAGTGCCCCACCACGACGAGCGGGCGTTCACTCATGGTCGCTAACGCCGGCGCGAGAAGCTGCGCGTACAGCCGGGCCCCACCCGCGACCGTTGGGAGCGGTGACGAGCCGAAGCCGGGGAGATCGAGGGCGACCGAAGCGACACCATCTCGGGCGAGTTCGTCGGCCGCATCGGCGAAATCGCGGCCGGTACGGGCCCAACCGTGCAACCAGACCACTTGGACGGGCCCATCGCCGTAAGGCTCCCCGAAGAGATTTCCGTCGCCGTAGGCACGCAGCACGTCTTTCAGGTTACTGAGGTGCGAACGATCGACGAAACCACGTCACGCCCTACCGGTAGCGTCAGGAGCACTATGAGTGACGAGACGGCCTTCTCCGACGCGCTCCTCGTTGGCCTGACGCCCGAGCAGCGCGAGGCGGTGATGTCACCCGCCCGTCGCCTGCTCGTACGCGCCACCGCCGGATCGGGCAAGACCCACGTCCTGACCTTGCGCATCCAGCGTCGCATTGGTCAAGAGGAGATCGCCGCCGATCAGGTCCTCGCGATGACCTTCACGCGCAAGGCCGGCGATGAATTGCGCAAGCGCCTCTACCGCGCGGGCGTACGCGACATTCGCGCCGGCACGTTCCACCGCGCCGCCCTAACCCTCGTCAACCAGTACCGCGAGGACCATCACCTGAAACCTCTGGTCCTCGAATCCAATCGCCGCCGCCTCGTCGCGGCGCTCGCCCACCAACTGCGTGCGAGTGGCGACCTCAAACTCGAGGACTGGCAGTTGCCTCGCCTCGAACAGGAGATCGGCTGGGCCCTCAGTCAGGGCTTCAACGGTGCGCTGTACGCGAAGAACGCGAGGAAATTTCGCCGTGACGCCCCACTCGCGCCGGCGCAGTTCGCCGACGTGCTGGACCGATACGTCGGCCTGTGCGCCAGTCGAGGCGTCTTGGACTTCGACCTGCTGCTGAGCGAGGCGATCACGCTCTTGCGTGACGAACCCAACGTGCTCGCCGCCTTTCGTCACCGCAACCGGTCGTTCTACGTCGACGAGACCCAGGACATGAATCCCCTGCAGTTCATGTTGTTGCGCCAGATGGCCGGTGACGATCCGGATCTCTTCTGCGTGGGCGACCCCAATCAGTCGATCTACGGATTCAATGGCGCCAATCCCCAACTGCTCAACGAGATCATCCGCACCTGGCCCGACACGGTCGTGCTCGATCTCACGCGCAACCATCGCTCGACGTCCAACATCATCGCCGTCGCCAACACCTTGCTCGAAGACGGCGCCGCCGGTATCGTGCCGGCGAAGGACGACGGTGACGTGCCGATGGTTCGCGGGTACCTCACCGATCAGGAAGAGGCCGAGCACGTGGCGACCTGGCTCGCTGCCAAGCACCAGCCCGGCAGTCCGTGGCGATCAATGGCGGTGCTCGCGCGCACCAACGCGCAACTCGAAATGATCGCGAGCTATCTCGACGCCGCGGGTATCCCCAACGAGCGCCGTGGCCCGGAACATTCGCCCGCGTCGGACCTTCTCGTGGCCCACGACGCCTGGTCGAGGCGAATGGAGGACGACACGAGAGACGCCGTCGCGCTCTCGACGATCCACCGTGCCAAGGGTCTCGAGTTCCGCAACGTCGCCGCCATTGGGTGGGCCGAGGGTCAGCTACCCAATTACAACGCGACCTCGCCCGCCGAACTCGCCGAGGAGCAGCGTCTTGCCTACGTGGCGCTCAGTCGCGCCGAAGACGCACTGCTGATCACCTGGAGTCGGGGTCGCAACGACCCGCGTTACCCCGACCGCTCGCCGTCGCGATTTCTCGCGCCGATCGAGAGCGTGATCGCCGCTGTCAACCAGCGCAACGCACCGCTCACCGGCGAAGCCCGCAAGGCCCGTCTCGCCGCCATCCGGCGCGAACTCGAGGCGACGCAGGCCCCAGTAACGTTGCCTGACAGTGCACGAAACGGAACTACGTAACGATTTGATCGACGTCGTCGGCGACGACGCCGTGACCTTCTCACCCCATCACAATCCCGACGACCTGCACGACGAGTCACTCCACCCGTGTCACGTCGAACCCTTCGCGGTCGTGCGACCCGATTCGACCGAGCAGGTCGCTCAGATCGCGCGCCTCGCGTCCGCTCACGGCGTGGCACTGACGCCTCGAGGGTCCGGCACCGGTCTCTCCGGTGGCGCGACACCCGTTCCCGGTGGGATCGTCGTCAGTTTCGCGCGCATGAACCGACTCCTCAGCATCGACACGAACGATCACATGGCTGTCGTGCAACCGGGTATCACGCTGCGCGAACTGAACGAGGAACTGGCGCCCAGCGGTCTGCGCTATCCGGTCTATCCCGGAGAGCTTTCGGGATCGCTCGGCGGCAACGTCAACACCAACGCTGGCGGGATGCGCGCGGTGCGCCACGGTGTGACGCGCCACCACGTCGTGGGCCTCGAACTCGTCCTCATCGACGGCACGGTGCTGCGAACCGGTGGACCCGTCGTCAAGTCCTCCTCGGGCTACGACCTCACCCAACTCGTCCTCGGCAGCGAAGGCACCCTCGCGCTCGTCACGGAGATCACGTTGAAGCTCTCACCGTCGATGCCCCATTCGGCGACGGTCCTCGTTCCCTTCGCCGACCTGCGCGAAGTCACCCGCGTCGTGCCGTCAATCGTCGCGTCGGGTCTCGAGCCATCGATGCTCGAATACCTCGACGTCCTCACGATGGGCGCGATCACCGGCGCCGCGTCGCTCGAACTCGGCGTCGAGACGTCGATCGCCGAGCAAACGGCGGCGTACCTGGTGATCGTGCTCGAGACGAGAACCGCTGAACAACTCGAACGAGACGTCGAGGACCTCGCGACCCTCGTGCAGGGGGTTGGCGCTCTGGACGTCTACGTCCTTCCCTCGAGCGCCGCGACGCGCCTGATCGAGGCGCGCGAGCGCGCCTTTTGGGTCGCCAAGTCCGCCGGGGTCAACGACATCATCGACATCGTGGTGCCGAGGTCGCGCGTGCCCGAGTTCCTCGACGAGGCCACCCGCATCGCCCAGCGCCACGCGGCCTTCATCGCCGGTTGCGGGCACGTCGGCGACGGCAACGTGCACCTGTCGATCTACCTACCCGACGACGAACGTCGCGAGGCGTTGCTGCTCGAACTCTTCTCCTTCGGTCTCACGCTCGGTGGCCAGATCTCGGGCGAACACGGCATCGGACGTGACAAACAGGGTCCCTATCTGGCGTTGAGCGATCCCACGGTCCTCGAGCTCCAGCGGCGCATCAAGGACGTCTTCGATCCCGGTCATCTCCTCAATCCGCACCGACTCCTCGACGAACGGCCGATGCCGTGAACGGAGCACACGCCCTGCTCAAGACCCTCGCGGCCAACGGGGTCACTACGTGCTTCGCGAATCCCGGCACGTCCGAGATGCATTTCGTCGCCGGGCTCGACGACGTACCCGAGATCCGTGGCATCCTCTGTCTCTTCGAAGGCGTCGCCACGGGCGCCGCCGACGGCTACGCCCGAGTGCGCGACACGCCCGCCGCGGCGCTCGTGCACCTCGGTCCGGGTCTCGCCAACGGTTGGGCCAATCTGCACAA
>JADGOK010000003.1 GCA_017882985.1 Acidimicrobiales bacterium | reverse complement strand
CTCGACCTCGGGTTCGCGCGCGGCGTTGTCGATCACCGATCGTCCGTCGGCGAGCACGCAGGCCATCATGAGGTTGTCGGTCGCGGTGTGACTCGGGTATTCGAGCGTGATGCGCGTCGCGCCGAGTCGGGGTCGTGCGGTCGTCGCGTGAATCGAGTGGGGGTCGTTCTGAAACGTCGCGCCCATCGCCGAGAGTCCGTCGGTGTGAAAATTGATCGGTCGCTGGCCGAAGTCGTCACCGCCGGGCAACGCCATGTTCGCCTCGCCGCAGCGCGCCAGCAACGGTCCGAGCACCACGATCGAGGCGCGCATCGACTCGAAGAGGTGCGCCGGCGCCACCGGATGCAGGTCGTGGGCCTCGGGCACGGTGACGAACAACTCGTGTTCGAAGGGCCGCTCCACCGAGCATCCGAGGGCCACGAGGAGTTCGACCATCACGTTCACGTCACTGATGTGCGGCACGTTCGTGAGGTGGTGACGTCCCGTCGCCAAGAGGCAGGCGGCCATCTGCTTCAGCACCGCGTTCTTCGCTCCAAAGGCCTGCACGTCGCCCGCGAGAGGTCCGGCGGGCTTTATGACGAGAGAATTCACTCCTCAAGTATGGCTCGTCAGAGCAAATCACCACGACGGCCGACGCCGGACACGCGCTGAACGGGCTAGTACGCTGCGAGCGTGCAGCCACCCTCGCGGCCCGACCGCAATATCGCCCTCGAGATGATTCGCGTGACCGAGGCGGCGGCCATCGCCGCGGCGCGCTGGGCCGGACGCGGTGACAAGAACGCCGCCGACGGCGCCGCCGTTGACGCGATGCGTTTCGTTCTCGGCGGGATCGCGATGGACGGCGTCGTCGTCATTGGAGAGGGCGAGAAGGACGAAGCACCGATGCTGTACAACGGCGAACATATCGGCAACGGCCGTCCGCCGAAGGTCGACGTCGCCGTTGATCCCGTGGACGGCACGACGTTGACCGCGGCCGGGCGAAACGGCGCGCTCGCGGTGATCGCGTTGAGCGAACGCGGCTCGATGTTCAACCCCGGTCCGGTCGTCTACATGAAGAAGATCGCCGTGGGACCACGCGGACGGGGCGCCGTGGACATCAACGCGAGCGTCACGGAGAATCTCCAAGAGTTGTCCAAGCGACTGAAGAAGCCGGTCCAAGAACTCGGCGTCGTGATCCTCGACCGACCTCGTCACGCCGACCTCGTCGCGGAGGTTCGAGAAGCGGGAGCGCGCGTGCTCTCGATCTCCGACGGCGACGTCGCCGGCGCCATCGCGACCGGGTGGCCCAATTCAGGCGCCGACATTCTCCTCGGCATCGGCGGCACACCCGAAGGGGTCATCGCCGCGGCCGCACTGAAGGGTCTCGGCGGCGAGATCCAGGGCGTTCTGCACCCGCGCAACGAGCAGGAGCGCATCGACGCCGAAGCGCTCGGCTACGACTTCACTCGCGTGCTCTCGACCGACGACCTCGTCGCGAGTGACAACTGCTCCTTCTCCGCGACCGCCATTACCGACGGCGACTTCCTGCGCGGCGTGCGATTCACGGATTTCGGTGCCACGACCCAATCACTCGTCGTTCGCTCGCGTTCGGGCACCGTGCGCACGATCGAGACCTTCCACCGTCACAACAAGCTCCAAGAGTTCACTACGGCAGGGTTTTAACCCACTCTTATTGCAAACCTATGGTTCGAGGCGTAAGGTCCGCCTAAGAGCCCGAAGGACTCCCGCGCGGAGTGCGCTTACCAAGGAGGTGCGTCATGCGTGTCTCGAATCTTCTGGCGACCAAGGGCCACGAAGTCGCCACCATCTCCCAGGAGCGTTCGGTGTCCGACGCTCTGCAAATGCTCAAGGAACACGGGATCGGGGCCCTCATCGTTACCGGTCTGAACGCCCCCCTGACCGGTATCTTCAGCGAACGCGACGTCGTACGCGCCCTGGCCGAATCCGGGGCGGCGGCGTTGGAGCTGAGGGTCGCTGACCTGATGTCCTCGGAGGTCACCACGTGCGAAGAGTCGACGTCGGTCACTGACCTCATGGGCCTCATGACGACCAAGCACATCCGACACGTGCCGGTCGTGAACGGTGATCAACTGGTGGGCCTGGTGTCCATCGGGGACGTCGTGAAGGCTCGTTTCGACGAACTCGAACACGAGAAGCAGGACCTGCTCGACTACGTCTCAGCCCGCTAGGAAGCTAGCGGGTCGCGGCGCGCAGTCGCAGTTCCGCCCGCTCGAGCGCGGCTTGGGCCACCAGGTGCGCGGGCGTGTCGTCGGACTCGCCGCGCGCTGAGGCGCCGAGCGCCGCTTCGGCGCGACCCTTGGACGCTTCGGCCCTCGCGACGTCAATGTCAGTGGTCTTCTCGGCGACGCCGGCGAGCACGGTCACGTTCGTCCAGCCTTCACTGAGGCTCGTCTCGACCTGGAAGTAGCCGCCGTGCACCGCGAAGGCCACCTCACCCTCGCTCGTCTCCACGCGCACGATGCCCGGCACGATGTCGCCGACCGTCGCGGTGTGCTCGGGCAGGATCGTAAAGTCGCCGTCGGAGGAGCGCGCGATCAGCGCCTGCGCCTCACCCACCCACAGGGCCGCCTCGGGCGTGACGATCTCAACCTTCAGCGTCGCCACGGCTCAACTCTTCTGCAGTTCGGCGGCCTTGCGCTCGACGTCGGACGCACCACCGACGTTCAGGAACGCCTGCTCGGGGAACGCGTCGAGGTCGCCCTTGACGAGGTGCTCGAACGACTCGATCGTCTCTTGCACCGGCACGTTGATGCCGTCGATACCCGTGAAGATCTTGGACACGAACATCGGTTGTGACAAGAAGCGCTGAATCTTGCGCGCCCGTGACACGGTGACGCGGTCGTCTTCGGAGAGTTCGTCGAGTCCCAGGATCGCGATGATGTCCTGGAGCTCTTTGTAGCGCTGAAGGATCTGCTGGGTCTGACGGGCCACTTGGTAGTGACGGTCGCCCACGATCTCGGGCGCCAAGATGTTCGACGTCGACGTCAACGGGTCGACCGCCGGGTAGATACCCAGTGCGGCGATCTGTCGGCTCAACTCGGTCGTGGCGTCCAAGTGGGTGAACGTCGTGAACGGCGCCGGGTCGGTGTAGTCGTCCGCGGGCACGTAGACGGCCTGCAGCGACGTGATGGAACGACCACGCGTCGAGGTGATGCGTTCTTGGAGTTCACCCATTTCGTCGGCGAGCGTGGGCTGGTAGCCCACCGCGCTCGGCATGCGTCCCAGCAGCGTCGAGACCTCCGAGCCCGCTTGGACGAAGCGGAAGATGTTGTCGACGAACAACAACACGTCCTGGTTCTTCACGTCGCGGAAATACTCGGCCATCGTGAGTGCGGCCAACGCCACGCGCAGACGCACGCCCGGTGGTTCGTCCATCTGTCCGTAGACGAGTGCCGTCTTTTCGATGACGCCCGACTCGCGCATTTCGAGCAAGAGGTCGGTGCCCTCGCGAGTGCGCTCGCCCACGCCGGCGAAGACCGACACGCCCTCGTGCTGTTCGGCCACGCGGCGGATCATCTCCATGATCAACACGGTCTTGCCCACGCCCGCGCCGCCGAAGAGGCCGATCTTGCCACCCTGGACGTAGGGGGCGAGCAGGTCGATGACCTTGATGCCGGTCTCGAACATCGTGGCCCGGGGCTCGAGCTGGTCGAAGGCCGGCGGATTGCGGTGGATCTCCCACCGGTCCTCGATCGGACCGATGTCGTCGGTGTCGAGGGGCTCGCCGATGACGTTAAAGACGTGGCCGAGCACGGCGTCGCCCACGGGTACGGTGATGCCGCGACCGGTTTGACGCACGATGGCGCCTCGGACGAGTCCGTCAGTGGGCTTCATGCACACGCAGCGCACGCGTCCGTCACCGATCTGCTGGGCGACCTCGCCCGTTACGGTGATCGTCGCGCCGTCGAGCTCGATGTCCATCTCGACGGCGTGGTTGATCTCGGGCAACGAGTGCGGCGGGAACTCGACGTCCACCACGGGTCCGGCGATCGCGACGACGCGACCCGTCTCTAGTTCGGTCTTGTCAGGAGCGATGGTCATTTGTTTCTCACTTTCCCGAGCGGAGCGCTTCGGCGCCGCCCACGATTTCCATGATTTCGGTGGTGATCGAGTCCTGGCGGGCCCGGTTCATAATGCGCGACAGCGTCTGACCGAGCTCGTCGGCGTTCTCGGTCGCCGCGGCCATGGCGCGCTGTTGACTGGTGTGGAACGACGCCGCCCCTTCGAGCAATGCCGTGAAGATCTCGCTCTCGAGCGCGCGCGGCGCGAGGAAGAAGAGCAACTGCTCGACTTCGGGCTCGAACTCGGTGTAGCCCTCGAGCTTCTTGGGCTCGTCGTTGATTGGTACGTCGGGCATCGAAAGTGGCAGCAGCTGTTCGACCTCGACCACCTGACTACCGGCCGAGACGAAGCGCGTCGAGACGAGTAACACCTGCTGGACTTCGCCGTCGATGAACGGCGCCGCGATCGTGCTCGCGACGGCGCGCGCGTCGGCGAACGTCGGTTTGTCGGCGATGCCCACGAAACTCTCCTCGACCTCCATGCCGCGAAAGCGGTAGAAGGCGGCCGCCTTCTTTCCCACGGCGAAGAGGCGCACGCTGGCGCCCTCGGCCCGAAGGGACGTGACGAGCCGTTCGCCGGCGCGCATCACGGACGAGTTGTAAGCGCCGGACAGACCCCGGTCACCGGTCACGACGACGACGAGCGCCGCGTCGACCTTCTCGGGCGGTGCCAGCAACCTCTTCGCCGCGGCGGGGTCGCCCTTGGCGGCCTCGATGATGATGCGCTTCATGCCGTTGCGGTAGGGGCGGTTGGCGACGATGCGCGCCTGGGAGCGAGAGATCTGGGACGCCGCGATCAGCTCCATTGCCTTGGTGATCTTCCTGGTGGCTTGCACCGACTTGATACGTCGACGCAGAATTCGTTCCTGTCCTCCGGCCATGGTCCCTCCTTCCTCGTTCGCTGTCTCGTGGCTCTGGTTACTGGTGACTCGGCGCGAAATTGTCGACGAAGGTCTGCAACGCCGCGTCCAACTTGTCGGTGTCGGGCAACGTGCCCGCGGTGCGGATCTGATCGAGCAACTCGGCGTGCGTCGCGCGAAACGACGTGAGCAGTTCAGACTCGAAGCGACCGACGTCCTCGACGGGGATCGTGTCGAGCCAGCCCTTGGTGCCCGCGTAGATCACGACGACCTGCTCTTCGACCGGCACCGGGGCGTTCAGACCCTGCTTCAAGAGCTCGGTCAACCGGTAGCCCCGATCGAGCTGGGCCTGTGAGGACTTGTCGAGTTCCGAACCGAACGTGGCGAAGGACTCGAGGTCGCGGAACTGCGCGAGGTCGATCTTCAGCGTTCCCGCCACCGACTTCATGGCCTTGATCTGGGCCGCACTACCCACGCGCGACACCGAGTTGCCCACGTCAATGGCGGGACGCACGCCGGAGTAGAAGAGGTCCGACTGGAGAAAGACCTGGCCGTCGGTGATCGAGATGACGTTGGTCGGGATGTAGGCCGAGATGTCCCCGGCCTTGGTCTCGATGATCGGCAACGCAGTGAGCGAACCCGCGCCGAGCTCGTCACTCAGTTTCGCCGCGCGCTCGAGCAAACGGCTGTGCAGGTAGAAGACGTCGCCGGGATACGCCTCACGGCCCGGCGGGCGTCGCAGCAACAGCGAGATCTGGCGGTACGCCTCGGCCTGCTTGGAGAGGTCGTCGTACACCACCAGGGCGTGCTCACCGTTTTCCATCCACTGCTGGCCGATGGCACAACCGGCGTAGGGAGCGAGGAACTTGAACGGCGCGGGGTCGCCCGCCGACGCCACGACCACGACGGTATACGCCATCGCGCCACGGTCTTCGAGGACCTTGACGGTCTGGGCGACCGACGAGTTCTTCTGGCCGATCGCGACGTAGATGCACTTCACGCCTTGACCGGCTTGGTTGAGGATCGTGTCGATCGCCACCGTCGTCTTGCCGGTCTTGCGGTCGCCGATGATGAGTTCGCGTTGCCCCCGACCGATCGGCGTCATCGCGTCGATGGCCTTGATGCCGGTCTGCAGCGGCTCGCCCACGGGCTGGCGGCCGATGATGCCCGGTGCCTGGACCTCCATGCGTCGCTGCTGGGGATTGACGAGCGGTCCCTTGCCGTCGATGGGCTCGCCGAGCGCGTTCACCACTCGACCGAGCAGTGCGTCTCCCACGGGCATCGAGAGGATGCGGCCCGTCGCGCGAACCACCTGCTCTTCTTCGATGTGGTCGACCGAGCCGAGCACGACCGCGCCGATGGTCTCCTCGTCGAGGTTCATCGCGAGGCCCAACGTGCCGTCTTCGAATTCGAGCAGCTCGTTCACCTTCGCCGCGGGTAGACCCGAGACACGCGCGATGCCGTCACCGACCTCGACGATGCGTCCAACCTGCTCGGCGCCCACGGCGGGGTTGAAGTCCGTGACGTACTTGCGAAGCGCGTCGGTGATCTCAGTGGCACTAATGGTGAGCTCAGTCATCACAGTTTCCTTCTCTTAGTCGTTTCGATTCAATGAGGATTCGTACAGGTGCCCCGACGCGACCGCGTCGTGCAGCTCGCCGAGACGACCACGCGTGGTGGCGTCCAGACGGAAATCGCCTACTTCAACGAGCACGCCCCCGAGCAACTCCGGCTCTTCGGCGATCTGGAGCTCGACGCTCTTGCCGGTCAGCGTCGAGAGGGAACTCACGAGTTGTGCCTGGCTCTGCGCGTCGAGGGCGCGCGCGGTGTGCACGCGCGCCACGCGCCAGTCACGGGCCTTGGCGACGTAGTCCACGAGGAAGTCGAGCGTGCCGACCACGTCACGGGGCCGTCCGCCCTGGATGACGTAGCGCGCCAGACGCAACGTGACCGCGTTGGCGTGGCCGGTCAGGAGTTGTTCGGTTGCGCCAAGACGAGCGGCCACCGGAGCGTCACGGTCGAGCAGGAGTCGACGTAGGTCGACGTTGCCTTCAATCGTTCGCGCCCAACGAAAGAGTTCCTCTTCGATCTCGGCGAACGCGGAGGTGTCCATTGATTCGAGGAGCGCGTCGGTGAAGCCGCTCACTCGCTTGCGCGCCGCCATGAGACCGAGGTTCTTCTGGTCCGACGCGCCCATCTCATTCCACACGTGGGCCTCGACGGCCAACTCGGCAATGGCGTGCGGGACCTCTTGGGCCGGCGTCGCGCCCGCGGCGTACACGGCTAGGCGCACCGTCTCGGCGTGCATCTTCTCACTCAACAGCACTCGCACGATCTGACCGCGTGCCGCGGGCGCGATTGACGTGTCGGTCAGCACGGCGCGCAGGTCGCTGCGTCCGAGGATCGTCTGCTCGAGCGCCGTGAGGTCGCCGGCGACCGTGGCGAGCACGACGCTGTCCAGCGAACCCAACAGGGCGGCAGCGTATCCTTCGAGCGTTGGCAACATGATCAGCGGTTCGAACCCTTGGCGGCTTCGGCGTTCAACGCGGCGACAGCCTCTTGGATCAGGTCCTGATGGGTGCTCTGGTCCACTTCACGCCCGACGATCTTGGTCACCAGGTCAAAGACGATCTCGCCGATCCGCGCCGACGCCTCGTCGATGGCGCGCTGGCGGGCAGTAGCGATCTCGCCATCGGCCGACGCGACGATCCGCTCGTACTCGGCCTGTCCGCGACCGCCGGCTTCGGCCTTCACCTGATCGGCCAGGGCCTGCGCCGCAGCGACGATCTCTCGCGCCTGGTCGCGCGCCTGGACGAGCACCGAGGCGCGCTCATCACCGGCGGCGGCCGCTTCGGCCCTCGCCATCTCGGCGGCCTCGAGCGACGCTCGAATCGTTGCCTGACGCTTCTCCATGGCCTTGTTAAGGGGCGGCAGGATGTACTTCGTGACAATGAACAGAATCGCCACCACCACCAGCAGTTCAACGAAGAACGTGCCGTTGGGCAGGAGAAAGATTGACTGAGCGAACATCAGAGAAGACCCTCTTTAACTAGTTGACGTGCACGTTGACCCGTCCACCCACGCGGAAGAGCCAACGTCTTGATCACTGCGACTTGAAGACGTAGACGAAGACAACCATGAACAGGAGGTTGATGAAGTACATCGCCTCCACCAGGCCGACCGTCAAGAAGAAGTACTGACGAGCCTTGTTCTCAATCTCTGGCTGACGCGCAATCGCCGCGATGGTCTGGCTACCGGCGAGACCGTCACCGATCGCCGCACCAATAGCGCCACCGCCGAGAGCGAGTCCGCCACCGACGAGAGCACCCGCAATGCGAACCGCCGATGCCACTGTGTCTGTATTTGCCATTTTCTTTTATTCCTCCTGGGTTGGTTTAGTGAGAGGCCTCGAGCGCGACGTCGTGCGATTCGTCATGGCTCGTGGCCATGCCGAAGTACAGGATTGTCAGCAGCATGAAGATGAACGCCTGGATCGCTCCGAGCAGACCGGTGTCGAAGAGCTTCCAGCCGACTTCGAAGGGCGGGCTGATGTAGAAGGGCAGCAGCGTCGTCAACACGACGACGAAGAGCCCTCCCGAGAAGAGATTGCCGAAGAGACGGAAGGTCAGTGTGATCGGCTTGGTGATCTCTTCGACCATGTTGATCGGTGCCAGCGCCGCGTAGGGCTGGAAGAAGTGTTTGAAGTAGCCCGTGAATCCGCGGGCCCGAAACGACTCGACGTGGACCCACGAAATGACGAGCAGGGCCATCGCCAGCGGCAGGTTCACGTCGCCGGTCGGTGCGGGAAAGATGGGACCTGATGATCCAGGGTGCATGGCCGAGGGAATGAAGTCGATCCAGTTGCAAATCAGGATGAAGAGAAAGAGTGTGACGGCGATCGGGACGTAGCGCCGACCCTTGGGGCCGATCGCCGACAACGCGAGATCCGTCACCTGCTCGACCAGGATCTCCCAGAAGAGCTGCAGCTTGCCCGGGACGCCGTCGGTCACCTTCGCGCGCATGCGCAGACCCAAGTACAGGAAGATCGCCGTGGCGAGCAACGTCGACATGAGGATGTCGCCATCGATGGTGAGGCCGAAGAGGTGGATCAGCGGGTGGACGCCCACGGTGATCGTCTTCGCGGCGTACAGCGTCCTCACTCGATTCCTCCCTGGTTCGCCACGACGCGGATCACGTTGATGACGAACACGATTTGATAAAGCACAAGCCCTGCAACAATACCGATTCCCAAGGGGGCGTTGAGCCACACCACGCCGAGCACGAGAACGGTCACGACGGCGAGGCGCGCGGTGGTCTTGCCGCCGAGTTGACGGCGCACGGCCTTCGTGTTCTGCTCACCCTTGAGTTCCACTCGAGCGGTCTGGCGGTCGAGATAGCGAAGATTGATGATCGCGAGTCCAACACCCACGACGACGCCCAGCGCCGCCAAGGGCGGTGCGATCAAGAGGGCGACGACGAAGCCCACGAAGCCCACAATGATGGCCGAAAGTATGGTCCGGCGCAGGAGCCGAGGCAGCGTAGTAGTGGGGAGGTTTTCGAGCACGGACAATGGGTTTCTAGAGGAAACGCCGGACTTGCTTGACAACGCTCACCACGGCGGCGACCGTTGCCAACACTATCCCGATTACGAGACCCCCAGGAGCGGTCCCCCAGGAGCGGTCGGCCCATATCCCCAAGACGACGCCGGCGGCCTCGCAAAGCGCGATGGACAGCCCCATGGACGCGAACGCGACGGCCCCCGGAAGCCCCGAAATTCCCGATTGGTCGGGGTCAGATTCCCGAGCCGAATCGGGCTGTTCCTCGCTCACTGCTGCAGGCGTTCCTCGACCGGGTCGGGCGCCTCGTGACGACCGACCAGGCGATTACGAAGAGGGCTGAACCACGTGAGCAGCCCGATCAGCAAGATGGCGACGCCGAACGGAATAAAAACGTTGATGCCCGGCTCGAACATCGGGAACAGTACGAAGCCGCACAGCAGTGCCGTCCACAGCCACAGGATGATAACGGTGCGCCGATGTCCGTGGCCGAGGCGCATGAGGCGATGATGTATGTGGTTCTTGTCCGGCGTGTGGAAACCCTGCCCCGAGACGGTGCGCCGGACGAACGCCCACACCGCGTCAATGAGCGGCACACCGAGGATGAAAACCGGAATCAACAACGGCGCGAAGAAGAAGAACGTGACGCCGCTCGCCGGCGGCGTCCGTCCGCCGATCACCATCGTCGAGGCGCTCATCAGGAGACCGAGCATCAACGCACCGGCGTCGCCCATGAAGAGCTTGGCCGGATGAAAGTTGTCGCGCAGGAAACCGAGACAGATGCCGCACGTCAGGGCCGCGATCAACGGACCAACGTTCGTGACCGGCAACAACCCCAGGTCTTCGAGGCGAAGTCCGTAGACGCATAACGTGCCCGACGCGATCGCGACGATGCCACCGGCGAGTCCGTCGAGTCCGTCGATGAGGTTGACCGCGTTCGAGAGCGCGAACACCCAGACCGCGGTGATCACCGGCAAAATCGAGGGACCGAGCACGACGAATCCCGCGAACGGCAACTTGAGCTGGTACATCGTGGCGCCGCTGAAGTAGAGGACCGACGCCGCGAGAAACTGACCCGCGACCTTGGCCGGGGCGCTCATCTCGCGAAAGTCGTCCAACACGCCGACGACGAAGATCACGCCGGTCGCGAGCAACACGCCCATCATCTCGTGGCTTGACGTGATGACCGTTCGCAGCACCGGCACGGTCGTCGCGACGACCAACGCGACGCAGAAACCGACCAACATCGCCGCTCCCCCGCCGTAGGGAGTGACCTTCTTGTGCACCTTGCGCACGTCGGGCTGTGCGGTGTAGCCAATGCGCAGAGAGATCGTGCGCGCTGGACGATTCGCGACCAACGTCACGGCCGCCCCCACGAGCATCACGAGCACGTAGGAGGCGATGTTGCCCATTGAACTACTTGGAGAACGTCGCGTAGGGGTTGAACTGCGCGCAGAGCGTGGCGACCTCGGCGCGCACGCTCGCAATCGCACCGTCGTCGTCACGCTGACGAAGGGCCCGGGCCATCATCGAGGCAACCGTGGCGAACTCGTTCTCCTTCATCCCCGCCGTCGTCTCGGCGGCCGTGCCCACGCGCAATCCCGACGTGATGAACGGACTGCGCGGATCGTCGGGGATCTGATTGCGATTGGTCGTGATGCCGGCCCGGTCGAGGACCTCTTGGGCCACTTTGCCCGTCAGCTCCTCGTCGAACTCTCGAAGATCGAGCAGCAGCATGTGATTCTCCGTGCCGCCCGAGACCAGTCGGAATCCCTCACCAGCGAGTGCGACGCCGAAGGCGCGCGCGTTCGTGACGATTTGGTTGGTGTAGGTGGAGAAGCCGGGCCGCGACGCCTCTCGAAAGGCCACGGCCTTCGCGGCGATCGAGTGCTCCAGCGGACCACCCTGTTGGCCGGGAAAGACCGCCGTGTCGATCTTCTTGGCGTGCTCGTCGCGACACAAGATCGCCCCGCCACGCGGTCCGCGAAGGGTCTTGTGGGTGGTGAACGTGACGACATCGGCGTACGGAACAGGGTTGGGGTGCGAGCCGCCCGCGATGAGTCCTGCCACGTGGGCCGAGTCGAACATCACGAGAGCGCCCACTTCGTCGGCGATCTCTCGAAAAGGCGCCGGGTCGATTCGGCGCGCGTAGGCGGTCGC
>JADGOK010000144.1 GCA_017882985.1 Acidimicrobiales bacterium | reverse complement strand
GTTGCCGCCCACGCTCACGCTGCCGTGCAGCACCCGCACCACGCCGACGAGCGACTTGAGCAGCGTTGACTTGCCCGAGCCGTTCGGTCCGACGATCGAGATGACCTTGCCCGGGGTGGCCTCGATCGAGATGTCGCTCACGATGGCCCGGCCGTCGTAGCCGGCGGCGAGTCCCGTCGTGCTGAGTACCAGACCCGGCTGGGATAGTTCAACCGACAAGGTACGCCTCCACCACTTCTGAATTCGCTCGAAGTTCCGCCATCGTTCCCTGAGCGAGGACCTTGCCTTCCGCGAGGACGATCACCGGATCGCAGAACGCGTCCATGATCGCCAGCTCGTGCTCGACCATGAGTATCGTCATGCCCGCTTCCGCGAGTCGAGTGAGTTGGTCGCCAATCTTGTGCGCGAGGTTGGGGTGGACCCCGGCCATCGGCTCGTCGAGCAAGAGCACCTTCGGCTCGGCGAGCAACGCGCGCATGATCTCGACGAGGCGGCGCTGGCCGCCCGAGAGTCCCCCGGCGTAGGCGTCGGCGTACTGCGTGAGCGCGAAACCTTCGAGGACCTCCATCGCGCGTGCGATGTTCTCCTTGTCCTCGCGACCCCAGTGGCGCCGCCCGCGCATCGCGCCCCAGAAGGAGTCACCGGACTGATTCGGGATTGCGCTGACGAGATTCTCGAGCACCGTCAGCTTCTTGAACTCGCTCGCGAGCTGGAACGTACGTACCAACCCGTTGGTCGCCCGCTCATTGGAAGGCATGGACGTGATGTCGTTACCTTCCAAGAAGACGCGCCCACCTGACGACGGCAGTGTTCCCGCGAGCATCGCGAGTGTGGTGGACTTACCCGCGCCGTTCGGTCCGATGAGCCCGGTCACGCGGCCCTGGTGGACCTCGAAACTCACGTCACTGACGACCGTGACCCCGTGGAACGTCTTGGTGAGGCCCTGGGTAGACAAAATGACCCGGTGATCACTCTCGGTGTCCTCGAGGCGAAGGAGGTGACGAAAGTTGAGCTGGTCGAGGTTGCCGAGTTTGATCAGTGCGTCGGTTTCCGGGCCCGAGGGCTCCGGAGCGGCGAGCACCGGCGCCGTGCCCTTCGTGGGCGCCCCGCTCAGTATGCGACGCCGCTCCGGGAGGACGCCTTCGGGCCGGAACCACAAGAACAGGATGATGAGCAGCCCGATCGCCACCCACTCAAGCGCCGGCACCAGCGTCGGGTTGGCGACGGGGGGCAGGAAGCGGGTGATCTCCTCGAAGCCGAGGGGAACAAGAATGGCGCCGAGTATCGCGCCCTTGTGGTTACCCGCGCCGCCGAGGATGATTGCGGCGAAGAGCACGATGGTCTCGGCGTAGCCCCACGCACCGGGAGCCCAGAGGTTGATGAAGCCGACCAGGATCGCCCCGCTGAGCGCCGCGACCATTCCGCCCACGACCAACGTCGTCGCGCGCTGGACACGCAAGTTCTTGCCGAGCGAGTCCGCAACGATGTCGTTGTCGCGCATGGCTCGCAGCGACCGACCGTAGGGGGATTCGGTGAGGCGACGAAAGAAGAAGTAGGTGACAACGGTCAGCACGACCGCCACGCCACCGTAGGCAAACTGGTAGCCGAGGACTTGGGGATCCCAGAAGTGCTGGAACGGCGCCGGGACGATCGAAATACCGGCACTCCCATTGAGGAACGGCACGTAGTCCTTCACGAGAACGTTCAGCAAGACGGCCGACACTAACAGGCCCACGGCCGCGAAGTCACCGCGCAGACGCTTGCCGACGAGAAAGACGAAGGGCAGCGCCAGCAGGCCGCCAACGATCGCCGCGCCGATCCACGGCAACGGCCAGGGAAGGTTCCACCCGAGCACGTACTGCTGGAAGCCACCGTTCGAAGTGGCGGCGCGTGGCATCGAAAGGATGGCCGCCGCGTAGGCACCCGCGGCCTGGAAGATAATGAAACCAAAGTTGGATATTCCCGCGAAACCAAACTCGTAGTTGAGCGCCAGGCAGGCCATGGCGTCGACCGCACCGTAGACGATGATGGTGGTGAGATAGAAGGCCCATGCGCTCATCAGTTCGTTTTCTCGCTTCCAAAGATGCCGTAGGGTCGGAAGGTCAACATCCCGAGCAGGGCCACGAAGGCAATGACCTCCTTGTACTGCGGATTGACATAGGCCGCGCTGATCTCAGTGGCGAGGCCAATGGTCAGAGCGCCGAACATCGCGCCGTAAGGTTCGCCCGGACCACCGAGAAACATTGCCGCGAGCAACAAGACGATGTACAACTGCGCGCTGGTCGCTTCGAAGACTCCAGTGTTCATGGTCAGGACCGCCCCGGCGAGTCCGCAGAGCGCTCCCGAGATCAGCCACGTGGTCGAGATGACTCGTTGCACCTTGACCCCGCTGTTACGCGCCAAATTCGGGTTGGCCGAGGTGGCGCGCATGGCCTTTCCGAGCCGGGTGTACTTGAGCACCCAGTGGACGAGCCCCAAGACGACCGCGCAGATTGCCAGGATGATGAGCTGCAGGCCGCTCAGGATCATGCCGAGAAAGTGGTACTCCGAACCCGGCGACAGGCGAAAGGAGACGTAGTTGCCCCCGACGAGCGCCTGGAGTCCGAAGGTGCCGATCAAGTCAACGCCCAAGGCGACGATGACGACGGTTATAGGGGCGAGGTTCCGCCGTTGAAACGGAGTGAAGATGAAACGGTTGAGGGCCCAAGAGACCACTGAGCCGGTAAAGACCGCGCCGACCAGCGTGAACCAGGCGTTCATCCCGTGGACGTTGAGGTAGTACGAAACGAACGCGCTGTTGATCATCACTGATCCGTACGCCAGGTTCAGCACGTTCGTCACCGCGAACTGCATCGTGAAACCCACGGTGGCGATGGCGAGAACGGCCGCGGTGATCAGGCCAAACCCGAACGACGACATAAAGACACTCACGATTGGAAATCCTTCTCAACAGTTGATCTGGGGGGTGCCCCTTGCGGGGCTCTGTATCCACGCGGCGCCAATCGCCTCGTGGGAGGCACGGCCACGGCCGCGAAACAGGTTCGCAGCCGTGGCCGTGTTACTACATCAACTCATTACGGCTTGGCCTTGCAGGTCGTCAAGTTGCAGTAGCCGAGCGAAGCGCCGGCAGCAACCGTCGTCCCGTCGGCCAGGAACTGGTCGTCCTCGAACGGACCGAACGCCGTCTGGAACTTGTCAAACTGGTACGAACCACCGACACCGACGTAGTGGATCTTCTTGTGAGCCTTAAGGGCCCTGATGCCAGCGGCGTAGGACGACACGTTGACCGCGCCCTTCACACCCTGGGCAATCTTCAAGATGTCACCCTTGTACTTGGATCCAGTCGTCGAGTTCGACATGACCATCGCCAAGGCCGCCAGGTTGATCCCGTCGTACAGGTGGACGGTCCCGTTGGCCGTGAGCAGTCCCTGGAAGTTCGGCACGCCCTTGACTTTCCCGGACTGGGCCAGCACCAGCTTCTTGTAGAGCGGGTACGCCGGTCCACCGAAGTTGACGGTCTGGTTGTCCGCGTCAAAGTTCTTGATGAAGTTCTGAACGCCGATCGGACCTGTGGTGACACCAGTAAAGAAGACCGGGTCGATCATTGCCGACGTGCCGATCACGGGGATCATCTTGTTGCCGTTCAACGCGTAGACCTCGGTGAGCAGCGCCACTCCGGCCGCGCCCAACGCTTCCATCAAAATGGCGTCGGGCTTCGCCGCCACGATGGCCTGAGCCTCGGTCTGGAACGTCGTCGCGTTGATGTCGAGCGTCTGGTTCGACACCACGTTCATACCGGCTGCCTTGATGGCGGACTGAGCCGGAGCCACGAACGTCTGGGACCCGGCGTCATTGCCGAAAGCCAGCGCGATGTTCTTGTACCCCTTGTTCTGGGCGATCTTCACCATTGCTACGGAGTCCGCGGCGTCTGGTGGGACCAGCCGGAAGAAGTACGGGAAGTGAACGCTGTCGAACTCCGACTCACCCGTCATGCAGAACGCGACGGTCTTGTGAGCCTGGAACACCGGCACCACCGTGGACGCCTCGTCCGAGGTGCAGCCAATGACCAGAGCCAGGTTCGACGTGGTCGCGAACATCTGGCGTACTGCCGGTACGGCGTCGGCGGGGTCGCCGCGCGTGTCAACCGTCTTGCAGTTCACCTTCTTGCCCAGA
>JADGOK010000143.1 GCA_017882985.1 Acidimicrobiales bacterium | reverse complement strand
GTCAGTACTGCTTACTTGACCCAAAGCTGGTCCACGTACATGTAGAACTGACGCGAGAACGTGTAGTTGCCGACCTTGGTGCTGATGAAGTCCGTCAACTTCGGGTTGAACAGCGGCACCCACGGCGCGGCATTGGTCATGATCTGCTGGTCGATCTGCCCCCACGCCTTGTTCGCTGCCGTCGGGTTCGTGATCTCGAGCACGTCCGCCTTGTCCATCTTCGCGCTCACCGCTTTGTCGCAGTAGCCGGCGATGTTGATGCTGTTGTCCGAGGCCTTGTGGAAGCCCGAGCAGCTGAGCAGCACCTTGAGGAAGTCCGACGCCGCCGGGTAGTCCTGGTACCACTGCGAGACGCTGATCTGCACGTTGTTCTTGGTGTTCTGGATGTAGCTGAACTGGATGTTGGCCGACAAGGGCTTGAGCGTTGCCTTGTAGCCGATGGAGTTGAGTACACCCACGATGTACGTGCCGACCGCCTCGTTCACCGAGTCGTTCGTCACTACGATGCCGACCTTTTGACCAGCGGTGCCCGACGCTTTGACGAGCGCCTTGGCCTTGGCGAGGTTCGGCCCCGCGTAGGTGGAACTGCTCTTGGAGTTATACGCGCAGTACGAGCTGTACCCCGGGAAGCCCGGCGGCAGGATCGTGCAGGTCGGCGTGGCGAGCTGCGTACCGCCGTAGAGCTTGACGACCGCGTTCTTGTCAATGGCGTAGTTGACGGCTTGGCGGGCCTTCAGGTTGTTGAACGGCGCGATGTTCACGTTCATGGGTACGTACCAGTCAGCGGTCAGCGGGTTCACGTGAAGTTGCGAGGCGTACTTGGTCGAGATCTGCTGCAGCCGGTCCGCGGGCAGCGTGTCAAAGACCCAGTCCGCTTGGTTGTTCTCGACGGCCGTCACCTCTGACTCGACGGTCATGCCGAAGGTCTCGTCGATCTCGTTGGGGTAGCCCTGCGGCTGGGCGGCGGCGGACCATACCTTGAAGTGCGGATTGCGCACCATGACGAGCGACTGGTTCGGGTTGTAGGACTTGAACGCGTACGCGCCGGTGCCGGGGATCGGCACGTCGCCACGGTCCTTGCCGGGCGTGCTCGCCGGCAGGATGACGCCGAACGGCACCGCCAACTGGTCGAGGAACTCGGCGTCGGGCGTGAGCAGGTTGAACGTCACCTGGTTCGTCGCGGCGTTCACGACGACCCCACCCTTGAGCGTGCACGTCGCGGGCGTCGTCAGACACGCGGGCGCACCGACGATGACGTTGTACCACGAGCCGGCATTGGGGTTGGACACCTTGAACAGGCGCTGGAACGACGCCTGCACGTCCTTGACGGTCACGGTCTGACCGTTGGAGAACTTGATGCCCTTGCGCAAGGTGAACGTGTAGGTCTTGCCGCCGTTGGAAATCTTGGGCATCTTCGTCGCGAGGTCGGGCACCACGTCGAACGAAGCGGCGCCACCGACCTTCTGGAACGTCACGAGACCGTCGTACGTCGCCTGGTACAGCTGCCAGTACTGCAGGGTGTAGTTCACCTGCGGGTCGAGGGTGCCGCCCGCGGTCGACGCCAAGAGGTGCAGCGTGCCGCCCGCGTGAGCGGACTGGTAACTCGAGCTCGACGCGCCCGAGGACGTCGCCGCCATCAGACCGATCGAACTGACGACGGAGGCGGCGAGCAGCACGCGCGCCAACCCCATTGATTTCATCCTTCTCACAAGACTCTCCCTTGTCTTTGGTACTGCCGAACTTGCACTTCCGTTAGACGATTGAGCGATTATTGCCCAGTACCGAGCGGGTAGCAACTCACCCGTCGAACTGCGCCAGGAAAGCGCCCACGACCTCTAAGTAACGCTGCGATTCCTCGACGAACGGCATGTGGCTGGACTCTTCGAAGATCTCCCAGCGCACGTCGGGAATGGCGTCAAAGTAGGGCTGCACCGTCGCCGGCGTCGCCTCGTCGTAGCGACCCGACGCCAAGAGCGTGGGCACGCTGATCCGGTGGACCTCGTCGACGACCGTCCAATCGCGCAGCGTGCCAATAACGAAGAACTCGTTGGGGCCGTTCATGGCGTGATACACGGTCGGGTCGTTCAGGAGGTGCTCCTCAGTACGAAGTACCTCGGGCGGATTCGGCACGACCCGACAGACGTGACGGGCGTAAAAGGCTGCGGTCGCCGCCAGGTACTCCGGATCGTCGGTCGTACCCGCCGCCTCGTGGCGATCGAGCGCGTCGCGCTGCGCTTCGGGCATCGCCGCTCGCAGCTTCTTCGCCTCGGCGACCCACAACTCCATCGACGCTGGCGAGTTGCTGATCACGAGTGAACGCAGTCCCTGGGGTTGGCGAATCGCGTGCTCGGCGCCGAGCATGCCGCCCCAGGACTGACCGAGCAGGTGATAGTTGTCCTTGATCGCCAGACGCTCGAGCAGGTTGTCCAACTCGTCGAGAAAGAGCTGGACCGTCCAGAAGTCGGGTCCCTTTTCTCGTAAGTGCGTCGAGTTGCCCGCACCCAACTGGTCGTAGTGGATGACGGGACGACCACTCTGGGACAGTGCCGCGATCGACAACACGTAGTCGTGCGTACAGCCGGGTCCGCCGTGGACGACCACCAGGGGCGTGACGCCCGACGACAGGTCGCCCGATATCCGGTACCACGTCTTCCAGTCGCCAAAGGCGACGGTGCCTTCCGAAGTTGCGTCAGGAATCATGACGCGACACTACACAAGGCCATTCGCCCCAACGTGACGTCCGTGTTAAATGAAGTGAGGCGCGAGACTCACGTGATCTCTCGGCTTTGCTTGCTCAGGGGTCGTGTCGACGACGCGCAGGCGAGGGCACGGGACCGGCCGGTCAACTGCGTGAATTGCTTTCTCGACGCCCTGGCGCATTGAGTCGAAATCCTGCGTTCCGACAAATGCGCCATGATTGTCGTGGGCGCCAACTGCGGCGCCAGAAGAAGATAGACCGGATGACCCAAAGAACTCCCCGACACGCCCAACCGCGACAGCCCGTTCTCCAGGGCGGCGTCGAGGGAAACGCGCGGCTCACGAGCGCCATCGCGGTGATCATCTTCGTGCTGTTGGCCGTCGAGGGCGTCACCATCGTGCGCATCGGCAACCTCTTGAACCCGCACGTGTTCATCGGCGTGCTGCTCATCCCACCGGTGGCGCTCAAGATCTCTTCCACTGCGTGGCGCTTCTACAAGTACTACACGGGTAGTGCCGAGTATCGCCAGAAGGGTCCGCCCCCGCTCTTGCTTCGACTGCTCGGTCCCTTCGTCGTTGTCCTCACGATCGTCGTCTTCGCGTCGGGCGTCGGACTCGTCTTTCTGCCGGTGCGGTACTCCTCACCGCTGTTGTTGATCCACAAGGCGAGTTTCGTCCTCTGGTTCGGCGCGACGGCCGTGCACGTGCTGGGCCACGTCACCGAAACGGCACAATTGGCCCCTCGCGACTGGCTCGCCCGCTCTCGCCGCCAGGTACGTGGGGCCGCGCCGCGCCAATGGGTACTCGTGTCGAGTCTCGTGCTCGGCGTGCTCTGCGCGCTGCTGCTGACGCCCTACGCCTACGGGTGGTGGACGCGGGTCTAGCCGTCAGTCCGGCTGGGCGAAACGCGCGACCGTGAACCCGATCGTGAGGGGCACGCTGAGCGCGAAGACGACCAGCATCAGGGTGACGACCACCAGCGACGTACCGCGCGTGTGGTCGCGAACGAACGCGAATTCGATCATGCCCGCGGTGATCACGTACGCGACGAGCGCCCATTTGAAAACGGTCGTGAACGTCCGCCACGCGAAGTCGCGCAGTCGATACAGCAGGACCGTGGCGGCCCCCAAGAGGACGAGACCGCCGACGAGCAGGCCCTCGGCGATGCCCAGTGGCGCCAGACGCGGGGCGTAGGACGCCATCAAGATGCCGCCGACGATCACGAGACCGAGCGCCGCCGAGCTGAGCCACGCGATCGGGGGGAACGGTCGATCCACCGCGTTGGAGTAGGGGGCCGGCGTGTCGACAGTCATTGGGTCGCCACCCGCGTCATGATGACGAGCGTCGCTATCTGCATGAGGCCCGTGATGCCCGACGTGTAGATGAATCGCTTCATGAGACGTCCGATGCGCTCGCCGTTGGGCACTGGCTTGTTCATCTCGTAGAGCACGGCGATATTGGCCGGCTCGAGGATGCCGAGCGCAACGACGGCCATGATGCCCACGAC
>JADGOK010000142.1 GCA_017882985.1 Acidimicrobiales bacterium | reverse complement strand
CGCGCGACAAGAAGGCGCACCACGATCTTGCGTTCGTGCTCGGCGGTCCGAACGGTTTTGAGGTCGTGCGCGGCGTCGATCCAGCGGTGGTCGCCCAGGTACTAGAACGTTTTCGAGGAGAACAATGAGTAGAGAGATTCTGTTGCTGTCGGGTCCGAATCTGGACGAACTGGGAACGCGTAGTCCCGAGATCTACGGGACCGACACGTTGGACCAACACGTGCAGCGCTTCAGCGACGCCGCCAAGGCCCACGGGTTCAGCGTTCGACACCTCCAGTCCAACTTCGAGGGCGATCTCATCGAAGCCGTGCACGGCGCCCGTGCGAGCTCGGTGGCGATCGTCATCAACGCCGGGGCGTTAACCCACTCGTCGTGGGCCCTCGCCGACGCGCTGGCCTCTTTCGACGGACCCAAGATCGAGGTCCACCTGTCCAATCCCGCGGCGCGCGAACCGTTTCGCCACCTCAGCACGCTGTCGGGGGTCGTGAGCGGCACGATCGCCGGCTTCGGCGCCACGAGTTACGATCTCGCACTCGACGCGGTCCTTCGCCTCGTACCGACGACGGACTAGTCCGATACGGCCCATTGCCTAGACTAAGCAACGCAACTTTCGCGAAAGGTCTTAAGGCTGATGGCCGCCATTTCTAGCAATGACATCAAGAACGGGATCACGATCAAGGTTGATGAGGGCCTCTTCACCGTCATTGATTTCCAGCATGTGAAGCCAGGCAAGGGCGGCGCGTTCGTGCGCACCAAGCTTCGCAATGCCCGTTCGGGCGCGGTGATCGAGCGTACGTACCGATCCGACGAACGTCTCGAACAGGCGATGATCGACAAGCGCGACATGCAGTACCTGTACCGCGACGGTGACGACTACATCTTCATGGACCAATCGACGTACGACCAGGTGCCGGTGTCGTCCAAGACGCTGGGTGACGCCGCGAACTTTCTCAAGGAGACGGGCAAGGCAATGCTGATGCTGCACGACGATGAGATCATCGGCATCGAACTACCGGCGTCGGTCGAACTGGAGATCGCCGAGACCGAGCCGGGGATCCAGGGCGACCGAGTGTCGGGTGCTCGAAAGTCCGCGACCCTCGAGACCGGCTTCGTCGTGCAGGTGCCGCTGTTCATCGGCCCGGGCGAGATGGTCAAGATCGACACCCGAACGGGTGACTACATCACTCGAGCGTAGGGTGAGCGAACTCGGGGCCCAGCGCCATCACGCCCGTGAGCGTGCGCTGGAGATCCTCTACGAAGCCAGCATCAAGGAGCGTCCGGTCGACGTCATCGTGAGCGAACTCACGTTGGCACCTGATCCGTACACGGTGACGATCGTTCACTCGGCCGACGAGCATCGCGATCGGGCCGAGGAGTTGATCAGTCGCTACGCCCAAGACTGGACTCTCGAGCGACTCGCCTTGATCGACCGATTGATCATGACCATGGCGATCGGCGAGCTGTTGCTCGAGGACCCGCCGCCGTCGCCCGTCGTGTTGGATGAAGCGGTCGAACTCGCGAAGGTCTATTCGACTGATGGATCAGCGGCGTTCGTCAACGGCGTGCTGTCCGCGTGCGTGGAGAACCTAAAGTAACTGCGACGTTCTAAAGGAGCAGTGCCATGCCGGGCATGCACAATCGATCGCTGGACCTGACGAACCCGTTCGTGGTGTCGCTCTTTCACCACTCGGTCTACGTCAAGAGCGTCCTCTGGCTCGGGATCGCGGCGTTTCTTTTCCTGGTGGCTTTGATCGCCACCAAACGAATATTTCGGTTCAATCTCTCGAGCGACGGTGCCGAGGAGTCGCGTGCTCGTACGTACTTACGGTGGTGCTTCGGCGGGTTGTGGTTGATCGACGGGATCTTGCAGTTTCAGGCCTCGATGCCGCTGGGCCTCGGGCAGAACGTGGTGAAGCCATTGGCGAGCGGCACACCGTTCTGGCTCCACGCGTTGATGTTGCACGGCGTTGCCACCTGGAACAGTCATCCCATCGCCCTCGCGGCCGGCGTGGCCTGGCTCGAGGTCGGGATCGGTCTCGGCCTGCTCGTGTCCAACGGGCGCACTGGACGATGGATCGGTGGATTTTCTGCGTTGTGGGCCGCGATGATCTGGTTGATCGGCAACGGCGCGGGTGGCGTCTTCATTCGCGGTACGTCGATCCTCTTCGGCTGGCCCGGCGCGTCGCTCTTCTACGTGATCGCGGGCATCTGGATCTTCGTAAAGCCCGCGACGTTCAGAGAGAAGTTCTCGCGCTTCACACGGTGGTTCCTCTCGGCGCTACTGGTCATCGCGGCGCTGCTGCAGTGCCTGCCGTCGGCGGGTTTCTGGCACGGCGGCCCCTTCAACGCCCTCACCGCGATGACGACGTCGATGGCGGCGATTCCCCAGCCTCACGGCCTGGCGTGGATACTGCGCCACGCGGGTTCGATCTCTTCGCGGATCGGCGGAGGATTCAACGTGATCGTCATCCTCTGGCTGTTGATCTGCGCCGTGGGTCTCTGGCGATCGGTGACGACTCGCTGGCAGTGGCCCGTTCGAACGTTGGTGATCGGTTGCGTCGTGTTCTGGTTGGTCGCCCAGGACGCCGCGGTCTTTGGCGGCCTCGCGACGGATTTCAACTCGATGATCCCGCTCGCCGCGCTGGCGTGGTGCGCGTCGCCGCGTCTCGAGTCGCTGCCACGACGCGAGCGCCTCTTCGTACCCGAGGTCACGAGCAGCGCCGGGGCCGTCGTCGCGACATTCGCCGTCGCAATGATCGCCACGGCCACCATCACGATGGCCTTGGCGGCGTCGGCGAGTCCGGAGAATACGTTGTTCATTGCTCAGAACGGACCCGCGTCGTCGGCCAACACCGCGGCGCCCTCGTTCACGTTGACCGATCAGTTTGGTCAGGCGTACGCGCTGGGCGAGCACCCCGGTCGCGTCACGCTCCTTACCTTCATCGATCCGGTCTGCTACACGGACTGTCCGCTGCTCGCGAACCAACTGGCCCAGCTGCGCACGGAACTGTCGACGAATGCCAATTTGGACATCGTGGCGGTCGCCGCGAACCCTTACCACGAATCCCTCGCCGACGTGCGCCGTTTCATTTCGCGCCACGGTCTGGGGCAGGTGAAGAACTTCTTCTTCGTGACCGGCCCACGTGCGGCGACGAGCAAGGTGTGGTCGGCGTACGGCATCGAGGTCGCCGCCAAGCCAACCGACAAGATGAGTATCCACTCGGACGTCATGTTCATCGTCGTGCCGAAGAACCGTGAGAAGTGGATCATCCCCGACGACCCTCTGGCGACCACGTCGCTCACCGTCTCGGCGGTGTCGGAGCTGAAGAGTCTCCTGGCGATCGAAGGCGTCTCCTAAGGAGTCCGAACGAGGCGACTGAGCGCCGAAGGGCGACGTCGTTGGTTACGAAGGCGTCTGAGTGTCGTCACTCGGTGCGGCGTGCATCTTGTTCAGATACGAGTTGTACGCGCTGAGTGCGGGGTCGTCGGGTTCATTGGTTTCATTGGGCGTCGCGTCGTTCGGTTCGATCGGCGCCCGTTCATCCTTCAACAGTCGGCGCCACACGTAGAGCGCGTAGCCGGCAAAGACGGGCCATTCAAAGACGTACGCCCACGAAAGCGTGTTGCCCGCCAGCGCGCGACCGATCTCGAGCGTGAATGCGGAGACGCACACCAGCTCGGCGAAGACCAGACCCGCGTGAATTCCAAGAATTCTCTTAGTTTTTTCCGGCACCAATCTCCAGATTAGTGAACCGGCCAGTTACTCTCAGTACGGAGTTTCCTAAGAAACATCGAATCGCGAGGAGTGGTGTATGTCAATGAGAGGGAGACTGGCGACGGTTCTCGGGCTCTTCTTGGTTGCGGTAGGTCTCATCGTGTGGAGTGTGGCAACTTTCCTCAACCCGGGTATCCCAGGTGGGGTCATCGACTTCACGCACGCCCAACCAGCGGGTCAGGCAGTGAACTTGACAGCACAAGTAGTGGGGTCCATCGGGACCGGTAATCATCCGACGTGGGTCTCGTACTTGGCGAAGGATCCGACGACGGGTAAGTGGGTGCACGACACCACGTGGAAACTACCCGCCAACACGGTCATCCACATGACCGTGTACCAGTTCGACAGCGGCAGTCCACTACGTAATCAGGAGTGGGGTCAGGTCCAGGGCACCACGGGTAACACCGCGACGTTGAACGGCGCGAACCCGGCGCCG
>JADGOK010000141.1 GCA_017882985.1 Acidimicrobiales bacterium | reverse complement strand
GAGTTCGCCATCGAGTGTTCGAGTGACCTCGTGCCATCTTTAAGGGAGCCGGAGCGTGCCGTCGAGCGATTCCAGTGACACTTCGTTCCACGATCGGTCGACGCCGACACAGTGCGCCTGCATGACGTCGGTCCGGCCCACGAGCGCTCGCAGTTCGTGCACGACGCTGCTCGGATCGAAGTACCAGGCCGCACCGCGATTCACGTGGCGTTCGATGTACCACTTTTCATTCAGGGGACCGCTCAGGTGAAGCGTCGCCGCCCGACGCATTGCGATGCAGCTGAAATCACGCACGGGTGGTGCAACCGGTTCGATCTTGCCAATGCCGTCCCCACGCCAGCACCGAGGACCATTGAGAGTTGCCAACGACGCGTCATGCTCGACGGCGATCTTTTCGAAGTCGAATCATTCCGATACGTCTTCTGGCGGGTCATTCAAATCGAAGAAGTGGTAGACCTCGGAGAGTGGCGCCCCGGAGGTACGCGAGGAGAACCTCGCCGTACCTCAATCCGCGAAGGCCAGCGACCACGCGCGGCGGGCTCGCCGCGAAGCCGCCGCTCTCGATTCGGCGAGTCGTCGCCCGCGCGGCTCGCTACGATGGGCCATTGTCGGGTCACGCCGTGACTTGGTCGAAAGAGGTCTCGCGTCATGGAAACGATAAACGTCATTGTGGAAATCCCGCGGGGGAGCCAGAACAAGTACGAGTACGACCACGAGGCTCACACCATCAAACTGGACCGCCATCTCCTCGTTTCAATGGGCTACCCCGCCGAATACGGATTCATCCCTGACACCCTGGGTGGTGACGGCGATCCGCTCGACGTCCTGGTGCTGACCGAGTACCCGACGTTTCCAGGCTGCCTGATCGAGGCGAAGATTCTCGGCATGTGCATCATGACCGATGAGAACGGCGAAGACGCCAAGATTCTCGCCGTGCCCGCGTACGACCCCAAGTGGAAGAGTGCGACGGACATTGTGGACGTTCCCAAGGACGTGTTGGACCGGATCAGCCACTTCTTCACCGTGTACAAGGACCTCGACGAGGGTAAGTGGATGAAAGTGGAGAACTGGGTGGGGCGAGCCGATGCCTTGAAGGAACTTGAGGCGTCTCGATCTCGCTATCCCGGCTGACGACCTGATGCTCGAAGACGAGCGGAAGTCAACATCCACTGAACTGCGTCGAGGGGGCGTACGTCCCCAGCGGCCGTCGTGAGAACTTCGTCTAGTGCGCCGGCTCGCGTTCGTCCGACGTCACCATGGCGTTCGCGAGTACGTTCAACGCGGTGAGCCACTCCGCGGTCCCGATCGACAATGAATGCTCACCCTCGAGAGCGATCTGTCCGAAGAACAGGGCGTACCAGATTCTGGCGAAGGCAATGCCCGACATGCCCTGAGCCAAGAGGTTCTTCTCGACGAGAGGCTGGACGCAACTCACGATCAAATCACTGACCTCGGCTTTCGCCGCGAGGATGCCGGCGGACGCAGTGGGGTTGTGATGCGCGAACGAGATTCCTTCGATGCGCAGAATTCGTGCTTCGGTGCGGTTGGGCAGTTGCGCGTCGGCGATCATGATTTTGAGCGCCCCGCGCAAGTCGTCGGCCGTCTTGACGTTCTTCAAAGGTTCCGTGAATATCCCTGCGGTTCCTAGGAGAACTTGGCGAAAGCGATGGACAATCGTTTCCGCGATCAATCCTTCGCGGTCTTCGAAGTAACTGTACAGAAGCGCCACGGAGATTCCAGCTTCGGACGCGACACGTTTCACTCGAAACTGCGTCAATCCGTTGCGCTCAATTTCGAGCGCCGCAGCGTCCAAAATCTTGTCACGGGTCATCTCTCGACACTACCGCCGAAGCGGAATCCGGCCCAGCCGCTAGAGATCTTCCGCCCAATTACGGGTGTTCAGGATTTCTGCGACACGAAGCAAGAACCGGGCGGCGTAGGCCCCATCGATGGCGCGGTGGTCGAAGGTCAGGGCGAGCATGCCGACCGAATGGATGGCAATGGACTCACCGCCGTCGGACGCGGTCACGACAACCGGTTTCCGGGCGACGCCGTCGGTGGACAAGATCGCGACCTGGGGCTGATTGATGATGGCGCCCGTGAGCAGCGTCCCGAAGGGGCCGGGGTTCGTGATCGTGAACGTGCCGTTCGACATGTCGTCAACCGTCAGTTGTTTGGTGCGCGCATTCGCCGCCAAGTCGCGGATCTTGAGTGCCAACGAACGAAGGCTGTAGTCGTCGGCGCCGTGCACGACGGGCACGACGAGCCCGTCACTGTCCAGATCGACGGCAATGCCGAGATTGAGATCGTGGTGAATGACGAGTTCGTCGTCGCCGACCGAGGCATTGAGGTGCGGGAAGTCCCTCAGCGCCTGAAGGGTGGCGACCGCGATGAACGGCAGATACGTCAACGTGAAGCCTTCGCGCTCCTTGAACGACGCGCCCGCCGATCGACGTACGATTTCGACGCGCTCGAAGTCGACTTCCTTCACCATGAGGGTGTGCGCGGAGGTTGCCTTGGATCGCACCATGTGTTCGGCCGTGAGACGACGTCGCTTGGTGAACGGCACCACCTCGTCGCCGCGCGCGACTGATGTCTCGCTCTTGCCACGATTTTCGATGAACGCCTCGACGTCGCGTCTCGTGAGTCGCCCGTTCGCTCCGGTACCGACGACCGACGACGGATCAATGCGGTGGTCACTCAGGAGGCGTCGCACGACCGGCGACAGGCCCGTAATGGGTGAGGCGACGGGCGCGGTCGCTTGAGCGTTCGCGACGTGGGCCAACACGTCGTCGCGCGTGATGCGTCCTTGGGGACCCGAACCCTGCACCAGGTCAGAATGGAGATCGTGCTCGGCCAGGAGTCGGCGAACGACGGGCGAGAGGGGTGACGCCGACGTGTCGCGTGATGCCTTGACTACTGCGCGTCCAGTGGGAGGCGGCGAACTCTCCGTCGCGATCGCCGCGACCTTGGGAGTAACGAGCGCTTCGGTGCCGTCGCCCCCGATGACGGCGAGCTTCGTGCCGACGTCGACCGTCACGCCTTCTTCAACGAGAATCGCCGTCAAGATGCCATCGACCTGGGCGGGGATCTCGGTGTCGACCTTGTCGGTTGACACTTCGAACAGCGGCTCACCTCGAACGACGGCGTCGCCGACGTTCTTGAACCACTTGGTGACGGTGCCGTCGGCAACCGTCTCGCCCAGTTGGGGCATCGTCACATCAGGCATGGTGGCTGCTTTCAAAGTTGAACGTTGTGGCGCTCGAGGATTCCTTCGCGTCGAGACGTGCCGCCATCCAGTCGGCGCTGAGCGGGCGATGGCGATAGATCACGTTGGCACAACCGTGATTGCCCTCTTCGAGAAGAAGGAAGTCAGCTTCGCCCGACGCCTCGCGCACGAGCCGTTCACCGTCGTGCCACGGAAAGAGTCGGTCACGCTTTCCCATGATGACCAACAGCGGCGACGTGATCTTCTCGGCGAAGCCCTCGAGGGTAAGTTCCCAGGCTCTCCGTTCGGCCTCTTCCGGTGACGAGGAGAACGAGCGAACCTCGAACGCTCGACGCGTCAACGGATTGAGGGCGTGCCACGAGGCGCCGAGGTTGTAGGGACCCGCCAGGGCGATCGTCGCCTTGATCGGAAGATCGGCACTGGCCATGCGCGCAGCGTAGAACCCGCCGAGGCTGACGCCCCAGACGCCGAGTCGTTCTCCGTCTACTTGCGCCATCGACGAGAGATGGCGAATCACCGACTCACCGACCTTTTCCCACTCCGGGCGTATCGGCAAGGTCCATTCGGCCTCTCCCTGTCCCGGACCGTCCAACGCGAAGGTCGCCATGCCGCGTTCGAGGAATGATCGCTCGACCTCGCGGAACTCTTCCTTCGTCGAATCGAGGCCGGGAATGAGTATGACCGTGGGATGGGGTCCATCGTGGTCCGGAGCGCGGAAGATACCGACCATCGTCGATCCCTCGAAGGCGATCTCCTCGCGACTGCCCGCGGGCACGAGGAGTGGAATTGCCCTGTTGATCGCGTCGACGGCGCGGGCGTGGGCGGACTTGGCCTGGTCGAGGTCGTGCACGAAGAGGAACTTGCCGAAATGGAAGTACGTTGCGGCCCGGGCGAAGAACTCGCCAGCCGTGCGATGGCGCCCTTCAGACAACGCGGCCTCGCCCAGTTGGAGATGCTCCAGCGCACCCTCGCACCACGCCGCACACCACTCGTCCCAGCTCTTCAACGGCTTCGTGATGCGCGCGTAGTCGCTCGCGTCGAC
>JADGOK010000140.1 GCA_017882985.1 Acidimicrobiales bacterium | reverse complement strand
TTCGCCCGATCCCGCCACGTTCCTCGGTTCGGGCAAGGTGCAAGAGTTGCGTGAGATCTGTCTCGCGGTCGACTCGGACACGGTCGTGTTCGAACACAACCTTTCGCCGGCCCAACAGCGAAACCTCGAGAAGATACTCGGTCGCACCGCCATCGACCGCACGGCGGTGATCTTGGACATCTTTGCTCAGAACGCCCGCACGCCCGAGGGCAAGGCGCAGGTGGAGCTGGCACTGCTGCAGTACCGGCTGCCACGACTGCGCCGCGAGGGCGGCTCGCTCTCCCAGCAGGCCGGTGGCATCGGAACGCGCGGACCGGGTGAGACCCAACTCGAGGTCGACCGCCGACGCCTCGTGCACCGGATCCACCACATCCGCAACGAGTTGAAGCAGATCGACCGAACCCGCGGCGTCCAGCGCCAGGGACGCGCCCGGGGACGACACCGCGAGGTGACCCTCGTCGGCTACACCAACGCCGGCAAGTCGTCGATGCTGAACGCGCTGACCGACGCCGGGGTCGTCACCGAGGACCGGCTCTTCGCGACGCTCGATCCACGAACTCGCCAGCGTCAGCTCCCCGGCGGCGAGACCGTTCTCTTCACCGACACCGTCGGCTTCATCTCGAACCTGCCGCACGAACTGATCAAGGCCTTCATGAGCACACTCAAGTCGGTGCAATTGGCCGACCTGTTGGTCCACGTGGTGGACGGGGCCAGCGACGACGCCGAGAGTCAGATCACGGCGGTGCGCGAGGTGCTCGCCGAGATCGACGCGCACGACGTGCCCGAGCTGCTCGTCTTCAACAAGGCCGACGTGCCGGGATCGCGCGCCCGCGACCTCGCCAAGCTCTACGAGGGGAGCGTCTGGGTTTCGGCGCTGACTGGCGAGAACCTCGACGAAGTGATCGCCGTGATCGGCGATCGCCTGCGCACGAACGACCGGGTCGTTACGCTGCAACTGCCACTTGATCGCGGCGACCTGCTCGCCGCCGCTCACCGTGAGGGCGAGGTGATCGACACCTCGATCACCGACGACGGCGTCGTGTTGCGTGTCGTGCTCGATCCCGTCGGCGTCGCCCGCTTCAGCGAATGGCGGATCTCGGCGTGAGTTTCGTTCCGCCCGCGTATCCCTACGAACGACTCGACGGTCTGAAGCAACTCGCCAAGATTCACGACGGGGGACCGATCGACTGCTCCATCGGCACGCCGATCGACCCGCCGCCGTCGTTCGTGATCGAAGCGCTGGCGCGCGGTGTCGGTGCGCGCGGTTACCCCGCCTCGGCCGGATCGCTCGAGTACCGCGCGGCCTGCGCGTCGTGGATGGAGCGTCGTTTTGGCGTCACCCTCTCGAATGATCAACTCGCTGCGTGCGTCGGGACCAAGGAGTTCGTCGGCACGCTGGCGGGTTACCTGCGCCTGCGCGCACCCGAACGCGACACCGTGTTGTATCCGGCGGTGAGCTACCCCACCTACGCAATGGGCGCGACGTTGGCGGGGTTGCGACCCGTCGCGGTTGACATGGCGGACGGCCAACTCGACCTCGCCTCGATCAACCCCGCCGATATCGACCGCGCCCTGGTGCTCTGGGCGAATTCGCCGTCCAATCCCACGGGCGCCCTTGACGATCTCGAGGGCCTCGCGACGTGGGGTCGCCTCCACGGCGTACTGGTCGCCAGTGACGAGTGCTACGCCGAGTTCACGTGGGCCGGACGTCCGCGCTCGATCCTCGAGCACGGCACCGACGGCGTGCTCGCCGTGCACTCGATCTCGAAGCGGTCAAATCTCGCGGGCTTTCGTGCGGGCTTCTACGCCGGCGACCCCGACGTGGTCGCCTTCCTGCGCCTGGTTCGCCAGCACGCGGGCTTCATGGTGCCCGGTCCCGTCCAGTCCGCGGTGGCGCTCGCCTACGGCGACGACGAGCACGTGAACGTGCAGCGAGAGATCTACCGCGCACGATTGGAGCTGATGGCGGACGCCCTCGGCGCCTTCGACGTCGACGCCCCCTTTCCCGACGGCTCGTTCTACCTGTGGTGCTCGCGCGGGGCGATGGACGGCTGGGAACTCGCGGCGCTGCTCGCCGAGACGTCGGGAATCATCGCCAGTCCGGGCGAACTGTACGGTGATGGCGCCCACTACGTGCGCGTCGCCGTCGTGCAACCGAGCGAGCGTCTTGAACTCGCCGCGTCGCGCCTGAGGGGTCGCTGAGAACACCGCCAGTACGATGTCGTCATGAGTTCGTTGGAGTCGCGCGTCGGAAAGTGGTTTGAGCACATCAGTGAGATGACGCCGGCCAATCTCGAGGCCCGTCGCGACGTCGAATTGGTGATCACCAAGCTCGACGACGGCCAGCTGCGCGTCGCCGAGATCGCGCCGGACGGCGTCGTCGTCGTGCACGAGTGGGTGAAGCAGGCAATCCTGCTCCTGTTTCGACTTCGTGGTCTCGAGCGCGTCGAAGTCGGGCCGTTTGAATATCTCGACAAGTTGGACCTCAAGGTCGACTACGAGCGCCGGGGCGTGCGCGTCGTCCCCGGCGCATCGGCCCGACGGGGCAGCTATCTCAGTCCCGGGGTCATCTTGATGCCGAGCTACGTCAACATCGGCGCGTGGGTCGGACCCGGCACGATGGTCGACACCTGGGCGACCGTCGGCAGTTGCGCCCAGATCGGATCAAACGTGCACCTCGCTGGTGGCGTCGGCATCGGGGGCGTTCTCGAACCAGCCAACGCGGTGCCCGTCGTCATCGAAGACGACGCCTTCATCGGCAGTCGCTGCATGGTCGTCGAAGGCGCGCGCGTTGGTCGAGGATCGATCCTCGGCGCGGGCACGATCCTCAACCCCTCGATTCCGGTGATCGACGCGGCGACGGGCGAGGAAGTGTCACGCGGCTACGTGCCCGACTACTGCGTCGCGGTCTCCGCCAGTCGGCGCCGCGAGTACGAAGGTGGCGAGTTCTTCTTGCCGTGCGTACTGATCATCAAGCGGATGGATGAGGGGGAGCGGCACAACAAGGTCGCACTGAACGCGATCCTGCGCGATCACGGCGTCGTCACGTGAGCCGACTCGACGACGCGTTCGCCCTCGTGGCGGTGGATTCGGTGAGTCGCCGTGAAGCGGCCTTGGCCGCAGTCGTCGAGGCGAAATTGCGAACGAATCCGGCGCTCGACGTGGAACGCGTTGGTGACAACGTCGTGGGGCGCACCACGGGATTTCACGCGACGCGGTTGTTGGTCGCGGGACATCTCGACACGGTGCCCGGTGACGCGAGCGCCGCGAGCATCGTCGACGATCAGCTCCGCGGCGTGGGGGCCTGTGACATGAAGGGTTCGCTCGCGGTGATGCTGGAACTGGCGACGGACCCCACCGCGCGCTCGGTGGAGGTCACCTGGCTCTTTTACGCCCGAGAGGAAATCGCGCGCGGTGAGTCGGGATTGCTCGAGATCAGAGAGCTTCGTCCCGATCTACTCGACGCCGACGTCGTTGTGCTCGCCGAGCCCACCGGTGGCGCCGTCGAGGCGGGCTGTCAGGGAACGCTCCGCGTCGGCGTCACCCTGCAGGGGAAACGTGCGCACACGGCACGTCCCTTCACGGGCCGCAACGCGGTGCACCGGCTCGGCACGCTTCTCCAGAAGGTCAGTAGTTACGAGCCTCGGAGTGCGCTTATCGAAGGCGTTACGTACGTCGAGCAACTCCAGGCCGTCAGTGTCGAGGGCGGCGTCGCACCCAACGTCGTGCCCGATGTCGCCTCATGCACGCTGAATCATCGTGTCGCGCCGGACCGATCGCTCGATCAGGCGGTTGATTGGTTGACTGGTTTTCTTGGCCCGGCTCTCGAAGAGGGCGATGTCGTCGAGGTCCTCGATTGGGCACCTTCCGCGCCGCCGTCGATGACTAACGACCGGTTGCTCCAGCTCGTGCGTCTCACGAACAGTTCCGTGCGCGGGAAGGTCGGCTGGACCGACGTCGCGACGTTCGCTGAAATGGGCGTCGCCGCGGCGAACTTTGGTGCGGGTGACCCACTCCTTGCTCATCGCAGTGACGAGTTCGTCACTCTGGACGAACTCGACGAGTTCGCTCGTGTGCTCGGTGAGTGGCTGCGCTAGAGAGCGACGCGCTTAACGCGCGTCGTGCGAGGTGGTCCCCAGCGTCGAGGCGACCAGGCGACACAACGGGGAGACGACGAGCGCGACGGTGAGACCAAGACCAACGAGAGAGGACTCCGAGTTGACAACGAGAAATACTACGGCGGTTGATCTTAGAGCCGACGCTCGGAAAAGCAATCAGTAACTGCGCAGTACC
>JADGOK010000139.1 GCA_017882985.1 Acidimicrobiales bacterium | reverse complement strand
GATGGATTACGCGCAGGGACGCCAATTCCTTGCTGACCGTGCCGCGGCGAGCGCCCGCTAGGTAGCCGTCGCGACGTTGCGAGTTCGCGACCGATCGACTTGCAACCAGGCGCTCCGTTTTGCGGGCCGCTAGCGTAACTGCGGTCATGAAACTGAGCCACCAGATACCCCAAACCCCCTGGCGAGCAACGAGTAGCTGGGGACTTCGCCCGAGGATGGTCGCGCCGCTCGCGATTGGACTAACGCTGTTCGGTATTGGCGAAGGACTGCTCGTCCAGTCGCACTGGGGCGCGACGCCGTGGACCGTCTTCGCTGAAGGCGTCGCTCGTCACGCGCACATCTCACTCGGCTGGTCCACGGCGGCGATCAGCTGCGTGGTGTTGCTCGCGTGGTTTCCGCTGCGCGAGCGCCCCGGTTTCGGGACGATCATGAATCTGATCATCATCGCCTACGTGCTGCAGTTGACGACGACCGTCGTGTCGGTGCCGTCGAACCCGTCGTTGCGGGCCCTGTTCATGGTCGGCGCGGTCGTCGCGATCGGCATCGGCAGCTCGCTCTACCTGACGACGGGCTTGGGCCCCGGGCCCCGCGACGGCCTCATGACCAGTGTGCATCGGCACCTCGGCGTGAGCGTCGTTTACGTACGACTCACGCTGGAGGTCGCGGTACTGGTCAGCGGATGGCTGCTTGGCGGCACCGTCGGTGTGGCGACGGCGTTCTTCGCCGCGACGATCGGATTCAGTATCGGCGCCAGTCTTCAGGTGGTGGAGCGAATCGTGCGAAGGGTGCAGGGATGGTGAGTGGAGGACAGTTCGCGACCTTCTTCGCCGCGTCGATTGTCATCATCATGGTGCCCGGACCGAGCGTGCTCTTCACCTTGGCGCGTGGCGTGGCGTGGGGACGGGCCGTCGCGGTTCTCACGGTGCTCGGCAACAGCATCGGGACGCTGTTGCTCTCGGTCGTCGTCGCGCTCGGCCTCGGGCCGCTGTTGGCACACTCCAGGGCGTTCTCGATAACCCTGCAGCTGGCCGGGGGCGCGTACCTCTTCTGGTTGGGGATCAGCGCGCTTCGCCACCGCCACGCCCACGCGCGGGCCATGACCGAGCGCGAAGCCGATCGACCGTCGAACCTGCACGTGGTGCGCCAGGGTTTTACCGTCGGCGTGCTGAACCCCAAGTCGCTCGTCTTCTTCGCCGCGGTCTTTCCCCACTTCGTCGATCGCACCAAGGGCAGCGTCACCGTACAGTTGCTGATCTTTGGGGCGATCTTCAGCGTCATGGCGTTTCTCAGTGACGGCACCTGGGGACTGATCGCGGGGACCGCCCGCGAGTGGCTGTCCGGTTCGCCTCATCGCCTCGTTCTCCTTCGCGCCATTGGTGGCTGCGTGATGATGGGTCTCGGCGTCTTGATCATCGTGAGTGCGATCACCTCCTAGCGTGACACCCGGTTTCTACGCTGGAGGTATGGGCCACGTGCACGTCACCGGAGAGCGAAACGGCGTTCGGGCGACGGTCGGCTCGTTCATCTCGAATCTTCCCGAGATGCTCGGTGCCATGGCGCTCGACCCGCGGTGCCTCGTCGCGATTGTCGAATTCAATGACGGACGCTACGTTCAGTTCTGGGTCGAACCGGACGGAACGACGTCGGCGGAAGTGGTGTCGAACCTCAATATCGGCGACGCGGTGGCGCTCAGTGGTGAGGACGAGGCGTCACTGTTCGAGATGGGTTGGCACGAGCCCGTGCCCGCTCACAGTCCGAACTGGCGCGTCGAGGCCGACGAGTCGATCGGACTGCTTCGCATCGCGGTGCTGGTGCGACGTGCGGTCTACGAGGTACTGCACGAGCGACCCGAGAACATCGTCACGCTGCGCTCGTTCGCCCTGGAGCGATCGGGCGAAGGCTGGCGCGAAGTCCAATCGGACACGCGTGTCTACGTGACAGCGCCAGCGGACGGGATCGATCCTCTTCTGCGCGCGCAGTAGCCCTTCGATTGGCGTGACGACGTTGCTTCCTACACTGCTCATGGCGAAGGAGTCGCGATGAGCATGCACGGTGGGGGAGCGGGAGGCGCGCGCCTCGGCATGCGCTCGATGCAACGCGACCGCAAGCTGCTCGCGCACCGCATCAAGAAGGGGACGCTGCCGCGGATACTCACGTTCGCCCGTCCCTACAGGTCGATCCTGACGATCTTCCTGGTCGCCGTCGTGCTCGATGCCGTCGTCAGTTCGATCGCACCACTCATCCTCAAAGAGATCATCGACGTGGGTTTCAGATTTCGCCGTGAAGGTCTCATCATCTGGCTCGCGGTACTCACCGCGGGGCTCGCCATCGTCGACGCCATCCTTTCGCTGTTCGAGCGACGGATCTCCGCGGTGATCGGCGAGGGTTTGATCTACGACCTGCGCGCCAAGGTCTACGGACATATTCAAGAGATGCCGATCGCGTTCTTCTCGCGAGCCCAGACCGGGGCGCTGATCAGTCGGCTCAACAACGACGTGGTCGGCGCGCAGCAGGCGTTCACCGATCTCTTCTCCAACGTCGTGGGCAACTTCATCCTCGTGGTGTTGATCCTCGGCACGATGTTCATCCTCAGCTGGCAGATCACGCTCGTGGCGCTCGTGCTGCTGCCGGTCTTCCTGCTGCCGGCGCGTTACGTCGGTCGCCGCCTCGGCACGATGTTCCAGCGGGGCATGGAACTGAACACCGAGATGAACATGGTGATGAGCGAGCGGTTCAACGTCGCGGGCGCGATGGTCGTCAAGCTCTTCGGCCGCCCGATGGACGAACTGCGAACCTTCGAGAGTCGCGCTGGCCAGGTGCGTGACATGGGCGTACGCCAGGCCACGTACCAACGCTTCTTCTTCGTCGCCATGGCGCTCACCGCGTCGCTCGCGACCGCCTTCGCCTATGGCTTTGGTGGTGTCCAGGTCGTGCACGGCACGCTGAAGATCGGGACGATCGTCGCTCTGACGGCGTACCTGGGGCGCCTCTACGGTCCGCTCACCCAACTCTCGAATTTGAACATCGACTACATGTCGGCCATGGTCAGCTTCGAACGCCTCTTCGAGGTGCTCGACCTCGAGCCGATGATCAAGGAAAGCCCGAACGCGCGACCGATACCCGACGGTCCGGCCGAACTGCGCTTTGACGCGGTCGACTTCTCCTATCCCGGAGCCGAAGAGGTCTCGCTCGCGTCGTTAGAAGCAGTCGCGACCCTCGACGACACCCCGCGCACCGCGGTGCTGCACGACGTGTCCTTCGTCGTGAAACCCGGGACGATGACCGCGCTGGTCGGGCCGAGTGGTGCGGGCAAGACAACGATCTCGATGCTGGTGTCGCGCCTCTACGACGTCGACGGCGGCAGCGTGCGAATCAACGGCGTCGACGTGCGCGAAGCGACGACGGCCTCGCTCGGAGCGACGGTCGGTGTCGTGACCCAGGACCCCCACCTCTTTCACGACACGTTGCGCGCCAATCTGGTTTTCGCGAAGCCCGACGCCACCAATGTCGAGATTGAAGGGGCGCTGCGTTCGGCCCAGATCTGGAATCTCGTCGTGTCACTGCCACTCGGACTCGACACCGTGGTGGGTGAGCGCGGTTACCGACTGTCGGGAGGAGAGAAGCAGCGTGTGGCGCTCGCGCGCCTGTTACTCAAGTCGCCCCACCTCGTGGTGCTCGACGAAGCCACGGCGCACCTCGACGCCGAAAGCGAGGCGGCGGTCCAACGCGCTCTCGACGAAACGATGTCGTCGCGAACGTCACTGGTGATCGCGCACCGACTCTCGACCATCCGCAACGCCGATCAGATCCTGGTCGTCGAGGACGGCACGATCGTCCAGCGTGGATCACACGCGGAACTCTTGGTGGCCGGTGGACTGTACCGCGACCTCTACGAGACCCAATTCGCCCAACAGGAGCGTTAGCCCATCGAGTGAGCGCCACCGTCGACGTAGATCACCGACGCGGTGGTCCCGCGCAGCAGTGGCGACAGCATCGCGATCGCGGTGTCGGCGACGGCACTCGAGTCGTACACGTCCCAGCCGAGCGGCGCGCGTTCGGCCCAGGTGTCCTCGAACAGCGCGAAACTGGGAATCGACTTCGCGGCGACGGTGCGGATAGGTCCCGCGGCGAGCATGTTGACCCGGATCTTGTCGGGTCCGACTTCTCTGGCGAGGTAGCGACCGAGGGACTCGAGACCGGCCTTCATCACGCCCATCCAGTCGTACATCGGATAGGCCCGCGAACCGTCGAAGTCGAGCGCGATCACCGAGGCGCCACCGAGCGCCTCGCTCTTCTGCAGCAACGGGTGGAACGTGCCCACCAGAGCGGCCAGGGAATA
>JADGOK010000138.1 GCA_017882985.1 Acidimicrobiales bacterium | reverse complement strand
CTTTGCCCGCCAACGCCAGCAACTCTGACTCGCAGTCGAGCAAGCTCAGTTGGCAACCGTCGCACGAGGCGAACTTCCACACCGCGAGGGTTGGTCGCGTGTCGTTCACGACAGCGCTCATCGCTCACGCTCGTTCATCAGACCGCTCACGATTCCGGCGTACGGCACGACGGGTCCGTCGCGACAGAGAAGCAGCGATCCGAGTTGACAGTGACCGCACCAGCCCAGCCCGCACTGCATATTGCGTTCGAGCGAGACCAGGACGGCCAAGGGATTGACGCCCATGTCCACGAGCGCACGCGCCGTGAAACGCATCATGATCTCAGGTCCACAGAGCAACGCCCGCGTGTTCGCGGGATTGAAACCGGCGTCGGCGAGCAGCGTCGTGACGAGACCGACGTGACCGTGCCAGAGCGACGACGGTCGATCGACACTCACCAGGACCGTCGCGCCGGCGCGAGCCCACGCAGCGAGGTCCTCGCCAAAGACGATCTGGGACGGCTCGCGCGCGCCCACGAGCACGAAGACTCGGCCCCCGCCCTCAGGGAGCGTCGCGACGAGCTCGCACACGGCCCCGCGAAGTGGCGCGAGGCCTATCCCGCCGGCGACGACCACCGTGTCGCGATGGTCGACGCTTCGCGTCTCCTCGCGCGGTGTGACGCGCCAGTCAGTGCCGAACGGTCCGCGCACGCCGACGACGCCGCCCACCTCGATCTGACACAACGCCCGCGAGACCGCGCCGACGTCGCGCACGGAATGGCGCAGCGGACCGACGTCGCGTGGCGCGCCACTCAATGAAATCGCCACTTCGCCGACGCCGAAGGCGCTCAGCATATTGAATTGGCCGGGGAGAAAATCCATGCGTGGCCCGTCGACTGGTTCGAGGCACAAGGTGACGACGTCATCGGTCTCTCGCGTTCGCGCGACGACACGGTGTACGACCGGCGTCATGGCGCACCGCGTTGGCGACCCAGCCACCGTGTGAGCGGTTCGAATGGCGTTAGTGCTCACCGGGACCCCCGTAGAGATCCAAGAGGCGCATGCGCGTCGCCTGCAAGCGCGCCAGCAACTCGGCGGTGACCCTCGAGAGCAACGCGTACCCCAAGGCGGGATCGACGAGGGTCTTTTGGCGCAAGCAAGCACCGTCGACGGCGACGGCGCCGACCGGTTCCTTCGCTTGCGCGTCGAAGGTCCATCGGTACGGAGCGACCAGCCAACTCCAACCGACGACCGAACCGGGACCGACCGTCTCGATGACGATCGGTGCTCGTCCCGGCGCGTGGACCTGAATCGATGCGTGGCCGCGTCGCAACAGGTAGAAGGTGTCGGCGCTCTCGCCTTCGCGACACAGCAGGTCGCCCGGCGCGAAAGCCACGTTGTGCGCACAGCCTTCGATCAGTGCGACGTACTCGTCGTCCAGACCAACCGTGAACGGGTGCTGGCGCACGATTTGGGCGAGGGAGGTGATCACGACGTGACCCCGCGCAACTCAACGCGTGACGCCAGGCCGGTGTCGGACCGAGCGATCGCCGCCGCTTCTTCGGTGATGTCAATGCCGACGGGACACCAGGCGATGCACCGACCGCACCCCACGCAACCCGTCGTATCGAACTGATCCCACCAGGTCGAGAGCTTGTGCGTCATCCACTGGCGATAGCGCGACGACGTCGACGTGCGCACCGCGCCCCCGTGCAGGTACGAGTGTTCAAGGTCGAAGCACGACGACCACGCTCGACGTCGCACGATCGTGCCGTCGAGTTCGCTGCTATCGCGTACGTCAGAACAGAAACACGTCGGACAGACCAACGTACAGTTCGCGCACGAGAGGCACCGATCGCCCACCTCGGCCCATTGCGGATGATCGATGTTGCGAGCGAGCAATCCCGCCAGACCCTCGGTGTCGAGTTCACGCCCCATCCGCGCTCTCGCTGCGACAAGCACCTGCTCTCTCGCGTTGAGATCCTCGGTGCTCGCCGACCCGTGGTCGATTGACGACAGCAGCTCAGCGCCCGATTCGGTGCCCGCGCGCGCCACGAAGCGGTGACCCCTCTCGTCGTCGAGTTCGGTGAGTGCCAGATCGAATCCCACGTCGACGGAAGGTCCGCTCGCCATTGACGCACAGAAGCAGGTGGCCGCGGGACTGGCGCATTCGACGACCGCGACGAACGTCCCTTCGCGTCGCTGGGCGTAGCGCGGATCGCGATACGAACCTTCCATGAGTACCCGGTCCAGCACCGCAAGCGACGCCACCTCGCACGGTCGCATCCCGACGATCGCCAAGGGAGGCGCGTCGAGTATCGGCTCCATCAACGCAACGGACGCTCCGTCGACGTTCGCGCGCCAGAGTTCTTGGACGGCCGGAAAGAACTCGGCCTTCCAAGATCCGGGGCCGACGGCCCAATCAAAGAACCGTGAATGGGGCGCCGCGGAAAGGCGGTACCGTCCAGGACCCTGCTCGTCAGCGACGCCGACCGGGAGATCACTTGCCCCACTGATCGGTCCGGGCATGATCGCCCCGTCGCGCACGACCGGCCCCTTGGTCTCGAATCCGAGTTCGCGCAAGCGCCTGATCAAAGCGTCGAGCCCATTGGCGTCGAGCACCGCGACGTCACCGGGACGCACGGTCCCGCGAGTCGCCCGTTCAGTACCCACGGTCGACCCTCGTGTCCATCGGTCCGTGGCTGAATTGCACGACCCATCTCCGTCCGCGTCGATACTTACGAATCGATTCTGCACCGGTCGCGAGCCACCCCACTAGGGCAGAAGGTCCCCTCACGAAAGGTGCCGAACGCATTCGGGGCAGCGTCATCGGACCTCGCGAGACGATGAGACGAATGTGTTCGGCGCCAGAAGCGGCGTCGCGCCAACGACACGATCGGCGCCTCAGTCGCGAAACGAGTCGCCTTGGTCGTCATTGCGTAACAACTTGGTCGTCATTGCGTAACAACACGGTGTCTCAAGGCAAAGTCTCAGGTCCCAAAGTTCCAGCCAGTACCGTCCTCGTAACGATGCAAGATGTTCTTCGCCATGAGGATCTTGTGGACCTCGTCGGGTCCGTCGGCGATACGAAGTACGCGAGCGGTCAGGTACATCTGGGAGAGCGGCAGGTCGTTACTCACCCCGGCGCCGCCCCACACCTGAATGGCGCGGTCAACGACGCGATGGAACGCCGCCGGCACGAAGACCTTGATGGCCGAGATCGCGGTACGAGCGTCGGGATCGCCGTTCGCCACCTTCTCCGCGGCGTTGATCGTCATGAGCCGAGCGGACTGCAGGTCCATGTAACTCTCAGCGATGAAGCCTTGGATGAACTGCTTGTCCTTCAACAGTCCGCCGTGAACCTCGCGCACGAGCGTTCGCTCCACCATCAAGTCGAAGGCCCGCCACATCATGCCAATGGAGTTCATGCAGTGATAGACACGCCCGGCGCCGAGGCGGTCTTGGGCGGCCTGGTGGCCCTGACCGACCAGTCCGAGCGTGTTCTCGATCGGGACACGAACGTTCTCGTACTTGATTTCGCAGTGATCGGAGTCGGGGTGACCGAAGATGCCGATGTTGCGAACGATGTTGACGCCCACCGTGTCGGTCGGGACGATGATCTGGGTCATTCGTCCCGAGGTCGCGTACTCCCCCGTCGGGTCGTTCGCCCGGCACATCACGATGAAGAAGTTCGCGTTGATACCGTTCGACGTAAACCACTTGTGGCCGTTGATCACCCAGTGGTCGCCGTCACGGACCGCTTCGGTGACGATCGAACGTGGGTCCGATCCGGCGTGATCGGGTTCGGTCATTGAGAAGCCCGACTCCATTTCCCCGGCAATGAGCGGCAGGAGCCACTTGCGCTTCTGTTCCTCGGTTCCGTACTTCACCAGGATGCTGGCGTTGCCCGAATTGGGCGCCGCGATACCGAACAGTGAGGCGGCGCCGACGCCGTAGGCGAGGATCTCGTACATGTAGGCCAGCTCCAAGAAGTCCAGACCGGCACCGCCGTATTCCGTCGGAAGATGTGGAGCCCACAGGCCCGCCTCGAAGACTTTGGCCTTGATCTGCTCGCGCAACTCAAAGCTCTGGCGTCGACTCGCCTCGCGATCCTCGTGCGACATGTCGGCGCCGCGGCGCGAGCGCCACAGCACCTCTTCGTTGGGCAGTATTTCATTGTTGATCACGTCGGCCGTGCGCCGACGCAAGTCGTTGATCTTCGAACTGAGTCCCGGAATGGGCGTCACGCTGATTGCCACTGAAGTCTCCTTGAAATGGGCGAAGCCGCTCTTGATTATTGCCGAGGGACGGCGCCATGACCGAGGGACCAACGTCCCAGCCACTACGCGTACTTTTGAGCGGCGACGGCAGCGAATACTCGGGGTCGGTCGTCT
>JADGOK010000137.1 GCA_017882985.1 Acidimicrobiales bacterium | reverse complement strand
ACCGCCGCTGCGGCGAACGCGCACCCGAACCAGAAGTTCGCGATCGTTGACGACGCCCCGACGGCCAAGAAGAGCCACGCGCTCCTCGCCCTTCAGTACCAGACCGACCAGGCCGGATTCCTCGGTGGAATACTGGCCGCTGGTATGTCCAAGAAGGGTGCCGTCGCTACCTTCGGTGGCCAGCAGTTCCCCTCGGTCACCCTGTACATGAACGGATTTGTCGCGGGTGTTCGCTACTACGACAAGACCTACGGCGCAAAGGTCAAGGCCCTCGGTTGGAAGCCCGCAGCTGGTGCGTGCAGCCTTTCGACCTGCAACGGTACGGGTACCTTCGTTGGCAACTTCACTGACCAGACCGCTGGCAAGACCGACACCGCGAACTTCTTCGCTCAGGGTGCCGACATTGTCTTCCCCGTCGCCGGTTCAGTGGGTCTCGGCTCAGTCGCCGCGGCGAAGCAGGCCGGTGCTGGTCACAGCGTCATGTGGGTCGACAGCAACGGCTGTGTCTCGGACGCGGCTGACTGCAAGTGGTTCGTGGGCACCGTGGCCAAGGGTGTTGAGCCCTCGGTTCGCGACGCCGTTCTCTCGGCCGCAAAGGGCACCTTCAAGGGTGGCACTTACGTAGGCACGTTGAAGAACCAGGGAACGGGGCTCGAGTACGGCGGCTTGACGATTCCTGCCTCGCTGAAGGCGAAGATCGCCACCGCTCAGGCGGGCATCATCTCGGGCAAGATTTCGGTCAACCCGAACAAGTACCCAGCACACTGACCCTCGCGCCGTCTTGCGGCGAGCGTCATGACGAAGACCCGGGTCATCACGACCCGGGTCTTCGTCATGAGTACGATGAACCGTGATGCGACTAGAGCTCCGCGGGATAACGAAGCGATTCGGAAACTTCACCGCGAACGATCAGATCAGCATCACCGTTGAGCCCGGAGAGATTCACTGTCTGCTCGGCGAGAACGGCGCCGGCAAGTCGACGCTCATGAACGTCCTGTTCGGGCTGCTCCATCCCGACGAGGGCGAGATCCTTATCGACGGCGTCGCGACCAAGTTCTCCAACTCGGGTGAGGCTGTGCGGCGAGGCATCGGGATGGTGCACCAGCACTTCATGCTCGTGCCGGTCTTCTCGGTCACCGAGAACGTCGTCCTCGGCTTCGAGCCGACCAAGTCGCTCAATCGGGTGGACTACAAGCGTGCTACCGAGGACATTCGACGGATCTCGAAGGAGTTCAACCTCGCGGTTGATCCCGACGCGATCATCGAGAACCTCCCCGTCGGACTTCAACAGAGGGTCGAGATCCTCAAGGCACTCAGCCACGACGCCGAGTTGCTGATCCTCGACGAGCCGACGGCGGTCCTCACACCTCAGGAAATCGACGCCCTCATGGCGATCATGCGCTCGCTGGCCGCAGCGGGCAAGTCAATACTCTTCATCACCCACAAACTCAAGGAGGTCAAAGCCGTCGCCGACGTCATCACGATCATCCGACAGGGAAAGGTCGTGGGCACCGCGCAACCAACGGACTCGGAGTCGCAACTGGCCTCGCTGATGGTGGGCCGAGACGTCGAATTGAAGGTGGAGAAGTCAGCGTTCACTCCGGGTGGCGAAGTGTTCGAGATTCGCGACCTCGTGGTGCGCGACGATCGAGGACTGGTCGCGGTGAATGGCGTCTCGCTCGATGTTCGAGCGGGTGAAATCATGGCGCTCGCCGGCGTGCAGGGCAACGGTCAGACCGAGCTCGTCGAGGCGATCGCCGGAATGCGTCCAGTTGAATCCGGCTCAATCACTCTGCACGGCCGGGACATCACGAACGCCTCGCCGCGAGCGGTGCTGGACGCCGGTCTGGGTCACATCCCCGAGGACCGACAACGCGACGGATTGGTCATGTCGATGTCAGTGGCCGACAACCTGATTCTCAATACGCCACGACGTGCTCCGTTCGCTCGGCGCGGGTCTCGCAATCTCGGTGCGGTCAACGCCAACGCCGAGCGGCTCGTCAAGGACTTCGACATCCGGACGACGTCAACGCAGGAACTGGTCAGTTCCCTCTCTGGTGGCAATCAACAAAAGGTGATCGTGGCTCGAGAGCTCTCGCGTCCGCTGGAGTTCTTAGTGGCGAGCCAGCCCACCCGGGGCCTCGACGTTGGATCGATCGAGTACGTCCACCGCCAGATGGTGGACCACCGAAACGCGGGCAACGCCGCACTGATCGTGTCGTCGGAACTCGATGAGGTCCTCGCCCTCGGTGACCGCATCGCGGTGATGTACGCCGGCAAGATCAGCGGCATCGTAGATCCCTCGACGAGCCGCGAGGCCATCGGGTTGCTGATGACGGGCACGAGTGATGGCGTGACCGGTGAGTGACGCCGCCGCATCCGAGCAGCGGTCGACGCGCTGGGTCCGGTGGACCTCAAAGAGTCCGATCGTCGTAACCTTCTTCGCGTTGGTGCTGGGTCTCCTCGTCGGCGCGATCATCATCATCACCACGACGCCAGCCGTGCTCGACGCGTGGCGCGCGCTGTTTCACAGTTGGGGCGCTCCGGGCCACGCGCTCAAGGTCACCTTCGACAACGTCGGCGCGGCGTATCGCACGATGTTCACCGGCTCGGTGATCGATCCTTCCGGTTTCGTGCGCTCGTTGACGACGGGCAAGGGTTGGCCCAACACCCTCACGCCGATCTCGGAGACCTTGACGTACGCCACGCCGCTGCTCATCGCGAGCATTGGCGTCGGGATCGCGTTCCAAACGGGAATCTTCAACATCGGCGCGAACGGTCAAGCAGTGCTCGGCGGCATTGCCGGTGCCGTCGTCGGTTCAATGTTGCACATGCCCACGGTGCTTCATCTGCCGCTCACGCTCCTCGCCGGTATCGCGGGAGGCATGGCGGCGGGCTCGGTTCCTGGACTGTTGAAAGCCTTCACGGGCGCGCATGAAGTGATTGTCACCATCATGTGGAACTACGTCATGTACGCCTTCTTGCTCTTCGTCGTGCTGTCCACGCCGTTCCAGCAGCCCGGTCAACAAAACGACATCTCACGAACGATCGACCCGTCGGCCCAACTCGCACCGCTCTTCGGAACCGGTTCCGGACTCCGAGTGAGTTACGGGATTTTCGTCGCGATCGCCGTCGTCGCCTTCGCGTGGTGGTTCCTCGAGCGATCGTCGCTGGGCTTCGATTTTCGCGTCACGGGGGCAAATCCTTCGGCGGCCAAGGCGTCGGGGATCAATTCGCGCGCCGTGCTGGTTCTCGTGTTTCTGGTCTCGGGTGGCCTCGCGGGACTCGCCGGCATCGTGCAGGCGGCGAGCACCACGCACATCATTGACGGCGGCTTTCTCATTGGCAACGCCGGCATCGGGTTCACCGCGATCACGGTCGCCCTGCTCGGAAGGAATAGGCCGTTCGGCATCGTTTGGGCGTCGTTGCTGTTCGCGGCCCTCGGCGTCGGCGGCCGTGCGATGCAGGCCAGTACCGGTATTCCCCTGGACCTCGCGGCGGTCATTCAGTCAGCGATTGTGCTGTTCGTGGCGACGCCGGTGCTGGTAAAGGAGATCTTCCGCCTTCGCGCTGCTCCGACCAAGACCCTGGAACTCGCGGCCAAGGGGTGGAGCTCATGACGCTCTTGAGCACGACGAGGGACGCCGCGTTGACCCCCGCGCCCTCGAGCCGCATGAGAATCATCGCCATCATCATGGGCGTGATTGGCGTGTTCACGGTCCTCGTCTTTGGACTCGGCAGCGCGGCGAGTGCTCACTCGTCGTTGACGTTCAATCCCGTGAATCTCAGCACGTCAGCGCCGTGGAACGTGGGAACTCTCACGCTCGTGACGCGCTGGACCGACATCATCTTGGGAACCGTGATGGTGGCACTCGGCGCCGAAGTGTTCATCCGACGTCCCCAGCGAGGCGTCATGCTGCGATTCGGCGGCGTCGCCATCTTGTTCTTGGTCGCGCTGCTGTTGTGGGCGTCGCGAACGCCGGGACCTTCACAGGTGTCGTTCGTGAACGTCACCGCGATCCTCATCGGCAGCTCCGCCGTCATCATGGTTCTGGTCTTCGGATCACTCTCGGGTGTGATGTGTGAGCGATCAGGCGTTGTCAACATTGCCATCGAGGGCCAGTTCATCGGTGGAGCCTTCTTTGGCAGCATGATCGCCTCGACGACCCACAGCTTCCTCTTCGCCGCCCTCGGCGGCGCGGTGGTTGGTGGGCTCTTGGGTTTGCTGTTGGCCTTCTTGTCCTTGCGCTACCTCTCGGACCAGATAATCGTCGGCGTCGTGCTCGTTACGATGATCGGAAGCCTCTCGTCGTATCTGAACCTGCAGGTCCTCACCCCGTTCCCGCAGTTCAACACCGGCAATCTCGCCCCGAACCTGGC
>JADGOK010000136.1 GCA_017882985.1 Acidimicrobiales bacterium | reverse complement strand
GGCTGGTACGCGGGTCGGCGTCTCTCACGACAATGGCAAGGTGCTAGTAGTCCGTGTGACCGTTCGGGCTCGATCGCCTAAGGGTTGGCACACCTTCACCATCCGCGAGCCCAATGGCAAGTTGTGCAGGGCCAACTACTTGGTTAAGTAGTTCCAATTACTTCTACGCAGTTGCACTACTCCCCCTCCTTTGAGGGGGAGTAGTGCTTTCTGCCATCGGGTGTCTTGGCGCGCGGCCAGTGGGCCAATAGGTGAAGCGTGTCTTTCCCGCCGCACGCCCTGACCCGTGGATTTCACCGACCACTCGTGAAGAGCCAGTCATTTTTGCGAAGTCGCGAACCAACGCTCACCCCTTGAATCCGACAAGGCGTTTCGGCTAGAAAGCCTTTGCTCTACTGGTGCCCCCGGCGCGATTTGAACGCGCGACCCTTGGCTTCGGAGGCCAATGCTCTATCCGCTGAGCTACGAGGGCGGCGTTGTCAGCCTACCGGACTACTTTGAAGGCTTCTCATTTGAGCGGAGCGACCGACCATCTAATGTGCGTGTATGAGTGCCGAGCCGATTCTCTCGACATTGCTGCCCGACACCGCGACATTGAAGGTTGACGATGTCTCGGTCGGTGGCGTGTCATTGCGTGATCTCGCGGCGACGTACGGGACACCGCTTTTTGTCTATGACGAGGCGACGCTGCGTTCGCGCTGTCGTGAAGCGGCGAGCGTCTTCGACGACGGCGTCGCGTTCGCGTCCAAGTCGTTCCTCTGCGGAGCGATGGCTCGACTGGCCTTTGAAGAAGGACTGTGCATCGACGTGGCAACCGGCGGCGAACTCGATATCGTGCTGCGATCTGGTGTGCCGGCGAACCGCGTTATCCTCCACGGCAACAACAAGTCGCACGACGAACTCGAACGCGCCATTACCGCGGGTGTGCATAGAGTCGTCGTCGACAACTTCGATGAGATCGAGCGCCTTCGTGCGCTCGTCGGGCCGAATCAGACCCTCGACTGCCTTGTCCGCGTGACTCCGGGCGTCGAAGCACACACGCACGAGTTCGTTCGCACCGGACAAGAGGACACCAAGTTCGGATTCTCAGTCTCGTCGGGAGATGCTCGTCGGGCCATCACATCGTTGCGCGAGGTTCCCGGGGTCACCCTGCACGGCGTGCACGCGCACATCGGATCACAGATCTTTGACGCGGACGGCTACGAAGAGACGATGCGGATCTTGGCGGACTTCACTCGTGACGACGACTTTGACGAACTTTGCGTCGGTGGCGGTCTCGGCGTCGCGTACGTGGCGGGAGAGACAGCTCTTCCGATCGCCGCGTGGGCTCACGCGCTTCGGACCGCGGCCCGCGACGCCGGACTTGACGCGAAGGTACGGCTCCTCGCCGAGCCGGGCCGGGCGATCGTGGCCCAGGCGGCCCTCACGCTTTACCTGGTTGGCGCGGTGAAACCCGTCGCGCAGCGGACCTATATGGCCGTCGACGGCGGCATGAGCGACAACCCTCGCCCGGTGCTCTACGGCTCGGGCTACGAGGCCTTCGACGTCACGCGGCCCCTGGCCGAGCGGCCACAGCGGGTGCGCCTGGTCGGTAAGCACTGCGAGAGTGGCGACGTCCTGATCGACGAGGCCTGGCTACCCAGTGAGACCGGGGTCGACAGCGTGATCGCGACGCCGGTGACGGGTGCGTACGGCTATTCAATGGCGTCGAACTACAACCGCGCGCCACGACCGGCCGTGGTCTTCGTCGCCGACGGGAAAGCCCGCGAGGTTCTTCGACGAGAGACGTTCGACGACCTCGCCCGACTCGAAACCTGAAATCGAAGCGCACGTGATTGCGGTTAGCCTTATTGGATGAACAAGCCGGTCGTGCGTGTCGGAGTCATCGGCGCGGGTTTCGTCGGAAGTGCCCTCATCGAGCTGTTGAGCGACCCCTCGCGTCACGTCGCCCTCGTCGACGCGGCGACGGTTCCCCTGGAAGTGGTCGGCGTCGCGGTACGCGACGCTTCGAAGCCTCGCCCGGGCATCGCGCCGGAACTTCTCACGACGGACGCCTCGCACATCAGTGAAATCGACGGTCTGGACATCCTGGTCGAACTGGCCGGCGGTATCGAGCCGGCGCGCACCTACATCGAAGCCGCACTCAATCAGGGCGTCTCGGTCGTGACGGCCAACAAGGCCCTGATGGCCGAGGCCGGGACTGCGCTTGCGCAGCTGGCCCACGAGAACGGGGCGGACCTCTTTTATGAGGCGGCGGTTGGGGGAGGAATTCCGATCCTGCGCGCGCTGCGAACGTCACTCGCGGGCGAGCGCATCGAACGCGTGATGGGGATTGTCAACGGAACGACGAACTTCATCCTCTCCAAGATGTCGAGCGAGGGGAGCGACTACGCCGACGCCCTCGCCGAGGCTCAGTCACTGGGCTACGCCGAAGCCGATCCCACTGCGGACGTCGAGGCCTACGACGCGGCCGCGAAGGTGTTGATTCTGTCGTCGCTCGCCTTTGGCACCGAGCTGTCGGGCGAGGAGATCTCTCGTGAAGGGATCTCCGGGGTGCGATCCATCGACGTCGAATTCGCCCGGCGGGCCGGGTACGTCATCAAATTGCTGGGCGTCGCCGAGCGCGTGGGCGACCACGGGATCTCTCGCCGCGCACACCCGACGATGGTGCCCGTGGAGCACCCTCTCGCGTCGGTGCACGGCGCCATGAACGCCGTGTTCGTCGAGGGGACCAAGAGTGGTCCGCTGATGTGGCTCGGCCAGGGCGCGGGTGGCCAAACAACCGCCACCGCGGTTCTCGGTGACGTGCTCGACGCCGCTCGCAATCGGGTGAGCGGTCGCCACGACGTGCCCTTCAGCGTCGACACGACCCTGCACAGCGTGCCCGCTGGCGACATCGCGAGCGTCTTCTACATCAGCATCGACGTGATCGACCGACCCGGTGTGCTCGCCTTGGTCGCCAACGTCTTTGGTCAGCACGACGTGTCCATTCAGTCCATGGAGCAGTCGGGCGTGGGCGACGAGGCGCGGCTCTCGTTCGTCACGCACTCGGCCATGACGAAAGACGTTCACGCCACGATTACGGACCTGGCCAAACTCGAAGCGGTCGACTCGATCGGTGCCTGCATCCGGGTCATCGCCGGAGGTGGCGAGTGATCGGTTGGCAGGGACTCTTGAAGGAGTACGCCCAATGGTTCGACCTCGACGGCGTGGGCGAGATCATCACGTTGCAGGAAGGCAACACGCCACTCATCCGGGCCGACCGACTGTCCGATCGGCTCGAAGCGGACGTCTGGCTCAAGTTCGAGGGCCTCAATCCGTCGGGTTCGTTTAAGGACCGAGGAATGACGATGGCCATCACCAAGGCCAAGTCCAGCGGGGCCCAAACCGTCATCTGCGGTTCGACCGGGAATACGTCCGCCGCCGCCGCCGCGTACGCCGCCAAGGCCGGAATGGACTGCGTCGTGCTCGTACCCGAAGGCAAGATCGCGTTGGGCAAGTTGGCCCAGGCGATCGTCTACGGCGCCAATGTCTTACAGATCCGCGGTAACTTCGATCAAGCGCTGAACCTCGCGCGCGAACTCACTCAACACCTGCCGATCACCATCGTCAACTCGATCAATCCTGATCGCATCGAAGGTCAAAAGACCGGCGCCTTCGAGATCGTCGACGTACTGGGCAAGGCGCCGGACATTCTTTCGATCCCGGTCGGCAACGCCGGCAACATCACCGCGTACTGGCGTGGTTTCACGCAGTACCACTTCGCCGGCAACGCCAAGACCCTGCCCAAGATGTGGGGCTTCCAGGCGGCCGGGGCCGCGCCGATCGTGCTCGGCTATCCCGTCGACAACCCCGAAACCATCGCGACCGCGATCCGCATCGGCAATCCGGCGAGTTGGGTGCCGGCACTCGAGGTGATCCACGAGTCACTCGGCGACATCCGTGCCGTGACCGATGACGAGATCCTCGACGCCTACCGTTACGTGGCGCGACACGAATCAATCTTTTGCGAACCCGCGTCGGCGGCGTCGGTCGCGGGGATATTGAAATACGGTGTGCCGCTCGGATCGACGGTGGTCTGTGTTCTCACGGGCAATGGTTTGAAAGACCCCGACACCGCCGTGTCGACGAGCGCGACACCGCCGGTCGTCGAAGCGACGATTCAGGCGCTCTTGGCAAGACTCGCCTAGGTATGTACATCCCACCACCGCGTCGGCTACACTGGTAGTTGTCGTACGCGACCGGCCTCTCGCCGACGTGCGGAACTCTTCCAAGACGACATTTCTTGATTTTCTTCTCCGTTCTGCTGAACCTGTGCGGGCGGCGAGAAAGGAACACCAATGGCTATCAAGCCTTCTCCAGATAGGTCAGACCTCGAGTC
>JADGOK010000135.1 GCA_017882985.1 Acidimicrobiales bacterium | reverse complement strand
ACCGAGCGAGGAGATCGTGTGGTGGTCGAGCGCCTCTGCGAGACCGACCGGTGCCTTGGCGAGCAGCGCGACGACGTCCAAGGACGCTTGGGCGGGCAAGACGCTCGACAAGAAGATGCCCTCGCGAACCCGCCACTGCATGACGCCAACGGCCTTTCGACCGGCGACGAAGACCTCGCCCGGGCCCCGTCCCGCGAAGCAGACGACGCGGTGTGCGGGCTCGCCTTCGAGCGGACCTTCGTGCACACGCACTTCACCACTGATCGTCGAGACCAGCACGTCGTGCCACCAGTGTCCGACCAGGATCGCACTTCGTCGCACGTCACTGGACCAGCGAAGGTCATCAACTGGGATCCACCAGTCAATCCAAAGGTCGTCGGGCTGTAAGAGCACGAGACCTCCCCCACCCTTGCGACGGCGCAGAGCCATCGATCCGGTCCGGTCGACGTCGATGACGTCTCGCGATTGATTGCCACCCAACACCAACGTCGGCTCGGCAAGACGAACGATGAACATCGTCGGGTCGACCAGGTGACGAAGGACGTCGTAGTCGTAGAGGTCTTCGACGACGTCCGTCACGAAGCGCGTGGCAGGAACGGCGCCCAGAGAGGGTGCGGGTCGGGCACGTGCCGCCAACGCCACCAGGGACCGTCTGGGATCCGAGGCTCGAAGTGCAGTCGCCAGCCCAGCTCTTCGAGAAGCCGATCACCCTTTTGCATGTTGTGACGTCGGCACGCCGCGACGACGTTGGTCCAGTCGTGGGAACCACCGCGACTTCGCGGTACGACGTGGTCGACCGTGTCGGCGTGTTCGAGGCAGTACGCGCATCGAAAACTGTCGCGCAGGAGAAGTGATCGCCTCGTCAGCGGCGGTGTGCGGACCTTGGTGGGTATCTTCACCATCTCGTGCAGTCGCACGATCGCGGGAATCGGCACGACCAAGGTGGCTGATCGGCAGAGCACCGGGTGTTCGTCGACGGCAATGGGCTCAGCCCGTCCAGCCAACATCAGCACCACCGCACGACGCTCGCTGACGAGCTGCAGCGGTTCGAAGGTCGCGTTGAGCAAGAGCACCCTTGACATCGTCCGCCCTACCGTCCCACTCGTTGACACAACGACCATCGTGCGGCGTCGACGAGCGCCTCGGGCGTTGGACGAGCGCCGGTCGTGCCGAACGCGGTGACCATGCGGAAGTTCCAGTACCGGCGATCGGGTAACGGCAAAAACGGCATTTGGCGCCACCAGAACGAACGACGTAGCCGCCATCCGGCGCGCGCGAGTACCGGGGCACTCGAGGGATGACGCACGACGTAGCGCGCGATGCCGGGCGTCCACCACGAACTCACGTCGTCGCCCCCCGCCACGCCACGAGCGCGGCGCCGAGCAGCGGCCCGTCGACACCGAGGCCGGATCGACATACCTGAACGTTCGACGAGTACGACAACGTCGCGACGGTGCGCGCGGCACTCGTCGCGACGGTGAAGAATTCGTCGCCGTAACCGAGCGCGACTGACCCGGCGACGTAGCAGTGGCTGAAGTCCATCACCGAACTGAGCGTGCCCACGGCGCGACCAACGAGATGGCTAATCCGTTGTCGCGTGGCGTGATCGGCCTCACTCGGTGGCCGCCCGGTCGCCTCTTCGATCGCTCGTCCGGACGCCTCGGCCTCGAGGCATCCGAAACTTCCGCAGAGGCACGCGCGACCATCGGTGACGACGTTCAAGTGACCAACGTGTCCCGCGTTACCGGTGGCCCCGTCGACGAGCCGACCGTTCATGACGAGTCCGCCACCGATACCGGTCGAGACCACCATCGAAAGAAAACTGTCGACGTCGCGCGCTGCGCCAAAGTACCCTTCGGCGAGCGCCAACGCTCGCGCGTCACCGTCGACGTGGACGTCGATTTCGAAACGGTCGCGCAAACGAGAGCGCAGGGGAAAGTCACGCCATTGACGAATGTTGAGCGGCGAGACGAGTTCACCGTTGCGCGTCATCGGACCCGCGCAGCCCACACCCAACGACGACACGGGCGTGCCGAGTGCGACGTGTTCCAACATCGAACAGATCGGCGTGAAGAGATCGTCGCCGAACTCCTTCAACTCGAGTCGTTCACGGGCGAGGACGGTGCCGTCGGGACGTACGAGAGCACCTTCAACTTTTGTGGCACCGATATCGAGTGCCAGACACGGGATGGCGTCCGTCGCCACCCCGACGTCGATCATTCGCTCTTGCGGCGCTGACGCGACAACCAGTCGCGAAGCGAACTGGTACGGGGACCATAGTTCGCGTGGGAATCGTCACCTTGAGCGGAACGAGTCAAGTCTTGCCAGGAGGCGCGACCGAGCAATCGGGCGTTCCTCTCCACCACCACCGCCGACACGAACATCAGCGCGACGCCAAAGAGGCCGAGCAGGATGTTGACGGAGAAGAAAAGGACGAGGATCAGCAGCCCGGCGATGAAGCCGGCAATCCCCCATCGGACCCGCCGACCCCCGTGGGAGTACACATTCGTTTCACGAACGCTCTTGGCGAATCGCGGATCCTGCTTGGACAGCGAATCTTCAAGTTCGGCCAAGATACGTTGCTCGTGCTCTGACAGTGGCACCGCGTCTCCCTCCAACTTGTTCAAGCGTTATCGTACCGTCTCACGCTGCGGGTTCGCACGTCAAGTCTGAGGGGCGCTAAGGATAAGAATTGACTAAACCGTCACCAGGAGCTCCGTGTCCACTCGCCCACTTCGCGTCGCCGTCGTCTGCACCGGCAATATCTGTCGCTCCCCGATGGCCGAAGTGGCCCTGCTCCATCTGATCGCCGAGGACGACGAGTTGCGCGACGTTGTCAATATCACAAGCGCCGGGACGGCGAAATGGCACGCGGGCAGCCCCATGGATCCGCGAGCGCGAGCCGCCCTCGATCGCGTCGGGCTGCACCTGCCCGGAACGCCCGCGGCCTTCGCTGATCGTGCCTACTTGAACGCCCACGACATCGTCGTCGTGATGACGCGTGAACACCGCTGCGACGTCCACCAACGCCTCTCCAACTCGGCGACCGAGGTCGTGCTGGCGCGTAATCTGATCGATCCGGGTCTGGACCTTGACGTCGCCGACCCCTACTACGGCGACGACAATGATTTTGACGACTGTCTCGCGCTACTCAGGCGAGCGGGTCAGCGTTTGACATTGGAATTTCGTCAGCGACGTGATGCAGGCTGGTTCGAAGCTTGATCTCGGGCAGCGTCAGTGACAAGAGGATTGCGAGAATTCCAAAGGGCGTCGCCACGATATAGATGTGTTGAATCGTGCTCGAAATCGCGTGCAAGACAATCGTCAATTCCGACGGCGGCAACTTTCGAAGTGACGACGGCGTGAAACTCGACGGCGTCAACTTGACGAACGGTCCGACGTAGCCCTTTAGTCCCGAGGCGATCTGGTGCGGAAACTCGTTCACGTAGAGCGCACCGAAAACGGCGGTGCCGAACGAACCACCAATCGATCGGAAGAAGTTCGCACCAGCGGTGGCGGCGCCGAGGTCGGCCTGATCGACCGCGTTCTGCACGGCGGTGACCAGGATCTGCATCACGAGACCTATTCCGGCGCCGAGCACGAACATGTAAACGGCCATCACGAGACTCGAGGTCGATTCGTTGACCGTACTCATCAGGAGTAGACCCATGGTCATGATGATCGTGCCAAGTATCGGGAACGGACGATAGCGCCAGCCCTTCGAGACGAGTTGTCCCGCAATGATCGACGCGCCAAAGAGCCCGACCATCATCGGCAGCAGTCGAACCCCGGACATCGTCGGTGAGACACCGCGGACGTCTTGGAGGAACAAAGGCAGGAACGTCATCGCGCCGAACATCGCGAACCCGACGACGAATCCAATCGCCGACCCCGAACTGAAGACGCGGTTCTTGAACAGATGGGGCGCGAGTATCGGCTCGCTCGAGCGACGCTCAATAAGCACGAAGATCACCGCGAAGACAACGCCAGTCGTCAGGAGTCCGATTGACTTCGTCGAACTCCAGGCGAAGGACGTCCCGCCGAGTGACGTGAAGAGAATGAGCGCCGACGCAGAGATCGTCAACGTGATGATGCCGGCGTAGTCGATGACGTGGTGGACGCGTGCCCCCGCCTTCGGCAGCGCTGCCGCCGTCACGATCAACGCCAGGATGCCAAAAGGCACATTGACGAAGAAGATCCATGGCCACGACCAGTGCTCGACGATCACGCCGCCGAGGAGCGGACCGAGCACCGTGGCCGCACCGAACGTCGCGCCGAAGAAGCCGGCGTAACGTCCCCGATCGCGCGGCGGCACGATGTCGGCAATGACGGCCTGAGCGCCGACCATAAGTCCGCCGCCACCGAGTCCCTGGAAGGCTCGGA
>JADGOK010000134.1 GCA_017882985.1 Acidimicrobiales bacterium | reverse complement strand
CACGTCGGCCACGCACCGCCAGAGTGTCATGGAGCCGCTGCGTCTCATCGACGCCCAGCAGACCTACGACATCGACGCCACCATCGAAGGTGGCGGCGTTGCCGGTCAGGCCGGCGCCCTGCGACTGGGCATCGCCCGTTCGCTGCTCGAGATCGACGAGAGTGTTCGCCCCGCTTTAAAGAAGGCCGGACTCTTGACTCGTGACTCGCGCAAGAAGGAAACCAAGAAGTACGGTCTGAAGAAGGCGCGCAAGGCTCCTCAGTACTCGAAGCGATAAATGTCGTGACCGTGCGTTTTGGCACGGACGGCATTCGCGGTCGAGTCCACGACGAAATCACCGTCGACTTGGCCTACCGGCTGGGCCGTGCGGTGGGAAGCGTCTTCTCCGCCCCGGTGTTCGTCGGCTACGACACCCGTGAGAGCTCGCCGTCCCTGGCGGCCGCGGTGCTCGCCGGACTCGCCGACGAAGGGGCCGAAGCCGTCAATCTCGGTTACTTCACCACGCCCGGCGTCGCCATCATTGCCAAACAGCGCGGCGGCGTTGGTGTGGTCGTTTCGGCGTCGCATAATCCCTTCTACGACAACGGGCTCAAGGTGCTCGGCCTCGGCGGCGGCAAGCTCGACCACGCGACCGAGGAGGCGGTGACGGCAGCACTCAACGCCGCGTCCGCGGCGCCACGTTCGACGTTCGACGAGCCGGCGCGCGACGTAACGGGCGAGCGCGACTACGTCGCGCACCTACGCGAGTTGGTGCCGGGCGACTTCTCGTCGCTGCACCTCGTGATCGACTGCGCGAACGGCGCGGCGAGCACCTTCGCCGAAAAGCTGTTTGCGGGGACCGGCGCGCGCCTGACGATGCTGCACGATCAACCCGACGGGCGCAATATCAACGAGAACTGCGGTTCGACGAACGTCGCCAGTCTCGTGAGCGCGATGCAGTACACCGAGGCGGACCTCGGTCTCGCCTTTGACGGCGACGCCGATCGACTGATCGCGGTCGACGAAGCGGGCAACGTTCGCGACGGTGACGACCTGATGGTGCTCTTCGCCCTGGACCTGGCGCTGCGCGACCTACTGGGTGGTGGACTGGTCGTGACGTCGATGAGCAATCTCGGGCTGCGCCGCGCCCTCGTGAGCCACGGGATCGCGATCGTCGAGACCGAGGTCGGTGACCGCAACGTCTTGATGGCCCTCGAAGAACAGTCCTGGCCCTTTGGCGGCGAGCAGTCGGGACACCTGATCTTTCGTGATATCGCACCGACCGGCGACGGGATGTTGACCGCACTGCTGCTGTGCGATCTCGTGGTGCGGCGCGGACCGCTGTCAGACCAGGCGGTCGCCGCGTGGCAGCGCGTGCCCCAGGCGATCATCAACGTCGCGCGCGACGCCTACGACGACGTCGCGGTGCACCAGATCTTCGACGAGCTGTCGGGCTTCTACCGGGTCGAAGCCGAGGACGTTCGCCTGGTCATTCGACCCTCGGGCACTGAGCCGGTGATTCGCGTGATGATCGAGGGACTCGACGGGGACTTCGTCAACGAGTTCACGCGACGTTTGCAAAGTTTCTTCCACGCGTAACGAACCTTCAGAAGTGGCGCAAAGGGCCACGAGTAGGCTGGGGTGATGTGCGGCATCATCGGGGTCGTAGGATCCTCCGACACCTTGGCGACACTGCTGCAGGGCTTGCAACGCTTGGAGTATCGCGGCTACGACTCGGCGGGCGTGGCGCTGGTGCGTCCCGGCCAGACCTGGCGCGCGCGAACCGCGGTCGGCACTGAGTCAGTGGCGGCACTTCGCGCCGAGTGCGCGTCGGCGCCGAGCGGTTTTCGTTCGGGCATCGGTCACACGCGCTGGGCCACTCACGGCGCGCCCGAAGCGGTTAACGCCCACCCGCTGCTCGATTGCTCGGGCAACATCGCCATCATCCACAACGGCATCATCGAGAACCATGCCGAGTTGCAGGAACAACTCGAAGCGAAGGGTCACGTCTTCACGTCGGTCACGGACTCAGAAGTGCTCGCGCACCTCATCGAGGACTCGCGGATCCAGGGCCTCGAGCTTATGGAGGCCGTGCGAGCGAGCCTCCTGGTCGTGCGAGGCGCATTTGCGATCGCGGCGATGGACGCGAACGAACCCGACGTCATCGTGGCGGCGAGGCGGATCTCTCCCTTGGTCGTGGGCACCGCGCCGGGCGTGACCTACCTCGCCAGCGACGTACCGGCGATCCTCGACCGGGCGACCGCCTTTTACGCGGTGAACGACGACGAGATCGTTCGGTTGCGCCCCGAGGGCTTTCGCGCGATCGACCTCGAGGGGTCTCCGGTGCGGCTGCATCAGTTGTCGATCGACTGGGACCTCGAGACCGCCGAAAAGGGCGGCTACGACGATTTCATGACCAAGGAGATCAACGAGCAGCCCGACGCGTTGCGTTCGACGCTGATGGACCGGCGTCATAAAGATGGCACGATCACCTTTGACGAACTGCGAATCGGCGACGACGAACTACGCGACGTCAAGCGGGTCGTGCTCGTCGCGGCGGGTACGTCGCACAACGCCGCCCAGGTCGCCAAGTACGCCCTCGAGCGCTGGGCGCGCATCAGCGTGGAAGTCGACATCTCGAGCGAGTACCGCTACCGCGACCCCATTGTCGAGATCGGCACTCTGGTGATTGGCGTCTCGCAGAGTGGCGAGACGATCGACACGATCATGGCGACGCGCGAGGCCCAGTATCGCGGTGCGCACGTCATTGCGGTGTCGAACATCGTGGACTCCTCGCTCGCGCGCGAAGCGGACGCCGTGATCTACACCCGCGCCGGTCTCGAGGTCTCGGTCGCCTCCACCAAGGCCTTCGTCGCCCAGGTCGCGGCGCTCGAGTTACTGGCATTGCGCCTCGCGCAGCTGCGCTCGACGTTGTCGCCGAGCGACATTGACGCGCTATTCCTCGGTTTGAACGCGGTCGGATCACAGGTCGCGACGGTGCTCGAACGTCGCGACAGGTTCGAGGCGGTCGCGCACGAACTGAAGGGCGCGCGTGACTTCTTCTTCATCGGCCGCCACGTGGGCTTTCCCACCGCCCTCGAAGGCGCGCTCAAGTTGAAGGAGTTGAGTTACCTGCACGCCGAGGGCTACCCGGCCGGCGAGCTCAAGCACGGACCGCTCGCGCTCATCGAGCCCGGCGTGGTCGTCGTCGCGGTCGCGACGGACCCGGCGATGCACGAAAAGATCCTCTCCAACCTCGCCGAAGTGAAGGCGCGCGGCGCCACGGTCGTGGCGGTCGCGACCGACGACGACGAGTCGATAGCCGCGGTGGCGGACTACGTGCTGCGCGTTCCCGCGACCGAGCAGATGTTCACCCCCATGGTCGACATCGTGCCGTTGCAGATCTTCGCCTACGCGATGGCCCGAATCCTCGGACGCAACGTCGACCGACCCCGCAACCTCGCCAAGACCGTCACGGTCGAATAGTGGCGACCGTGGGGGTGGGCGTGGACGTAGTCGACGTGGCCCGCTTCGCCCTGGCGCTGCAGCGTCATCCACGCCTCGCCGAACGGCTCTTCACCGACGCCGAACGCGCTGACGCGCACGCCCAGCCCGAACGTCTCGCGGCGCGCTTCGCCGCGAAGGAGGCCGTGCTCAAGACATTGCACAGCGGCATGGGCGCGGCACCGTGGCGCTCGATTGAGATCGGTCGCGAGAAGAGCGGCGAGCCGAGTATTCGACTGCACGGCGCCGCGGCGTCCCTGGCGCGTCGATGCGGGGTACGACGATTCCACGTCTCGTTGTCGCACACCGAGACGACGGCGATCGCGTTCGTGGTCGCCAGCTCCAAGAAGGGCGCGTCCGATGCCCGTTGAGGGTGTTCGTCGACCCGCCTGGGCCGAGATCTCGCGCTCGGCCCTCGCGCACAACGTCCAAGCGCTGAGAAGCATTCTCGGCGACACGAAGCTGTGCGCGGTAGTGAAGGCGAACGGGTACGGTCACGGCGCTCAATTGGCGGCGCGCGCGATGCTCGACGGTGGTGCCGATTCGCTGGCCGTCGCGATCGTGGACGAGGGCATTGAACTTCGCGGCGCCGGAGTCTCCCAGCCGATTCTGTTACTCGCCGAGATCCCCACCGACACGATCCTCGACGCGCTCAGCCATTCACTCACGCTCACCATCGGATCGCTCGCCGGCGCGCGGGCGGCGGTCGCGGCGGCTGAGAAGCTGGGTGGACTGCACCGCGTGCACGTGAAGATCGACACCGGCATGCACCGCATGGGCGTGGCCCCGAGTGACGTCGACGCGGTCGTCGACGTGCTGTTGGCGTCGCGGGCGATCGACCTCGAGGGTCTGTACACGCACTTCAGCGTCGCCGACGGCTCGAGCGCCGAGGACCGCGCCTTCACC
>JADGOK010000133.1 GCA_017882985.1 Acidimicrobiales bacterium | reverse complement strand
CGTCGGCGATGTCGAATCCCAACTCGAAGGGCGGCTGGGTCCACGTCGGGCCGACGATGAGTGGGTAGGTCACCATGAACTCGCGCCAGGCCTTGGCGAGCCGGTAGCGATTCTGGTGCATGGCGTACAGCGACGCCGACGTCGCTGGCGGGAACTCAACGTTCGTCAGCTCGAGGAACTTGCGACCCCCCTCACCGATCAGGTGTGACAATCTCTCTGCGTCAACGGCGAGGCTCGTGATCATCAGTTCGGTCCAGGCGACGTAGACGTCGAACAGCAACGGCGGTTCGATCTCTTCGACTTCGTACCCGGCCGCCTCGAGCGCTCGACCCGCGACGCGGACGCCTTCGGCGACGCCGGGATCGGTTTCGCCACCAACGGGCGTGGGTACCAGGGCGACCCGCGTGGCGACGGCGCGACCGCGAAGTGGCGCGTCGATGGTCTGGGGATCGAACGGGTGCGCCCCCATCACCGCCTCGAGACCCACGCGCACGTCACCCACGTGGCGAGCGAGTACGCCCTCGGCGAGCATGATCTGAGCGTGGATGCCCATCTCGAGGGCGTCGGTCCGGTTGCCCTGGGGCACGCGTCCCCGTGAGGGCTTGATCGACGCAATGCCACAGGCGTAGGCGGGATTGCGAAGTGAACCGCCGATGTCATTGCCGAGTCCGATGGGACTCATTCCCGAAGCAATCGCCGCGGCCTCGCCGCCCGACGATCCGCCGGCGGTGCGTCCGCGCATCCAGGGATTGTGCGTGCTGCCGTACAGCGAGGACTCCGCGTTGACGCGTAGTCCCATGTCGGGCATGTTGGTACGCGCGAGCGGCACCGCGCCAGCGCGACGCATCCGCTCGACGGTCGGTGCGTCAGAGTCGGCCATCAAGTCCTTCAGCGCCACGGTTCCCTCGGTCGTCGCGTAGCCCGTGAGGTCGATGTTGGTCTTTACGCTAAAGGGCACGCCGTGCAGCGCTCCGAGTTCTCCGCCGGCCTTCTGCTTGGCGTCAGCGGCGTCGGCTTCGCGACGAACCTCGTCGGGTCGGACCTCCACGACGGCGTTCACTTTGTCGTTCACCGCCTCGATGCGCTCTAAGTGCGCGTCGACGACCTCGCGTGACGACACGGCGCCGCGACGGATCATCTCGGCCAACGACGACGCCGATTCCTGCCAAAGTTCCTTGCCCATGGACTACCCCCGATTGCTGTCTAGGGGTAGTTTGTCACGTCGCCGAGGGCGCCTACGCCGCGTCGATCAGCCGAAACGCCCCTCGATGTAGTTGAGAGTCCGCTCGTCCTCGGGGTTGTTGAAGATCTTCGTGGTCGGACCGAATTCGATCAACTCGCCGGCCCGGTCCTCACCCATCAGCAAGAACGCGCAGTCGTCCGAGACCCGCAGGGCCTGCTGCATGTTGTGCGTGACGATGACGATCGTCACCCGGTTCTTCAGCTCACCCATCAGTGACTCGATCGCCTGGGTGGCGATCGGGTCGAGCGACGACGTGGGCTCGTCCATGAGCAGCATCTCGGGCTCGACGGCCAGTGCGCGTGCGATGCACAGACGTTGCTGTTCGCCGCCAGAGAGCGTGACGGCGTGCGCCTTCATTCGATTGGAGACGCTGTCCCATAGCGCCGAGGCCACGAGCGCGGATTCGGCGGCTTCGTCGAGCAGCGACTTCTTGCGGATGCCGTTGAATCGCAATCCCGACACCACGTTGTCGTAAATCGACATGGAGGGGAAGGGGTTGGGACGCTGGAACACCATGCCGATACGACTGCGCAGCAGCGTCGTGGGCAGGTTGCCGCGATAGATGTCGATGTCACCGAGTTTGATGTCGCCACTGACGACCGCGCCCTTGGTCAGATCGTGCAAACGGTTGAGCGCGCGTAGCAGCGTCGTCTTACCCGATCCCGACGGTCCGATCAGTGACGTGACACGGTTCGCCGCGATGTCAAAGGTCGCGTCGCGCACCGCAGTGCGGCCACTAAAGGAGACGGCGACGTTGTTGAGGCTCATCGCCACCTTGGTCGGGGCGAGCACCGACGTTCCTCCGCCTTCAGCCTCACTACCGACATAGTTGTCTTTCATTTCCACTGACTCCATCTAGTGTCTTTCCCTTCTCATGCGTGCTGCGACCAATCGACTGCCCAGACTCAGAATCATCACCATGACGACCAACGTCAGGGCGACGCCCCACGCAGCCGCGCGCTGACTCGGGTACTGAGAACCGGAGTAGTTGTACGTCATGAGCGGCAGCGCGGCCATTTGGTGCAGGGGATTCCAGTTCCACGTGTTCGACGCTCCGATGACGAGCAGCAACGGCGCCGTCTCGCCCATCGCTCGGGCGAGTGACAACAGGACGCCCGTTATCACGCCGGGCATCGCCGCGGGCAGGATGACGCCTCGCGAGACGCGTGAACTGCGCGCGCCCAGCGCGAGGCCTGCTTCGCGCAACGTCGCGGGAACGCCCCGGAAGGCGAGCTCACTCGCCTTGGCGATGACCGGCACCATCAAGACCGCGAGCGCCACGATCGCGGCGAGTCCGGAGAACGACTTCAGGCGCACGACCACGTACTCGTACGCGAACACGCCGAGCAGGATCGACGGCAAACCGGTCATGATCTCGATGATCGCGCGGAGGAAATTCGCCGCGCGTGACAGCGATTCAGAGAGGTAGAGGCCCAGTAGCACGGCGATCGGGATGGCGATGAGTCCCGCGATGGCGTCGATGATGAGCGAACCCTCGATCGCGTTGCCGATGCCGCCGATCGCGTTCTGGGCGACGAGGCTGGGCTGGGTCGGCAGCGTGTGCAGAAACGCCCAACTGATCGACGAGAGACCCTTTTGCAGCAGCGCGAGTAGCACCGAGCCGAGCGGCACCAGCGCGAGTATGAAGGCGCCGACCAGGAACGTCAAGAAGATCTTCGACAGGAGAGTCCTTCGACCGATCGTCTGGGCGGCGCGCTTTTGGATCTCCTGACGGCGCTCGAGAATCGGGTCCGGCGGCAGTTCGGTCAACGTGGTACTCATACCGACGCCCTCGCGCGCTTGGTGAGGACACGTGCGCCCGCGTTGACGCTCGCGGTAATGATCATGAGGATCAGCGCGAGGGCGGCGAGGGCGCTACCCGCGGAGCCCGTGGCGTTGCCGAACTCGGTGGCGATCGTCGAGGCCAGTGTCGCGCCGGTGGAAAAGAGCGAGTGGGGAATCTGGGGATTGGAGCCGATGACCATCGCGACGGCGATCGTCTCGCCGAGTGCCCGACCGGCGCCCAACGCGATCGCACCGAAGATTCCCGTTCGCGCGCTGGGCAGGACGACCTTCAAGAGCACCTGACTGCGCGTCGCGCCGAGCGAAAGTCCGCCTTCGATGAGGTCGGCGGGCACGACCGCGATGACGTCGCGTGAGATCGCCACGATGGTCGGCAGGATCATGATTGAAAGCACGAGGCCAGCGAGCAGCACGCTGAATCCCTCGTGGGGTCCACTGAAGGGCCACGAACTACCGGTCAGACCCGCCAGGAATGGCTGCAGCGTCTTGGTGAGCCACGGGATCAGGTACCACAGACCCCAAAGTCCGTAGACCACCGAGGGGGCCGCGGCGAGCAGCTCAATGAGGGCCGTGCCGGTCGCGCGAAACTTTCGCGGAATCAGATACAAGAGCGCCAACGCCGACGCGAGACCTACCGGCACCGCGATCAACAGGGCGATCAACGTCGTCAGCACGGTGTCGGTGATGAGAGGGAGCGCACCGTAGGGACCGGTGCCCGACACCCACGACCGGCCAGTGAGGATGTGATAGCTGTACGTGTGGATCGACGGCCAGGCAGTCGAGACCACACTCCAAACGAACAAGATGATCACGGCACCGAAGAACAGCGCCGTGCCGCGAAGCAGAAACTGATACGGACGGTCCGAGGTGGCCGAGAGACGAATTCTCTCGGCCACCTCCGACGGGGTTCCCTGGGGATCTGTTTCCGTAGTCCTCATGTATCCTTCACAACTTCGCTCTACCTGGAACGGCCGACTAGCTCAAACCGAGCGGCTGGCCGTTGTACTTCATCGACGCGATCTGGGCTTGCGCGACGGACACCACGTAGGACGGCAGCGGCACGTAACCTTGCTCCTTCGCGACGGTCTGGCCACCGTTGGAACCACCCTGCACGGCCCAGTCGAGGAACTTGGCGACCAACTTCTCCGAGTTGAGCGACGCCGTGGCGCCACCGACGGTTCCGAGGCCGTTCCAGTCCTGGCGCACGATGGCCCAGCTGTATCCCGCGATCGGATAGTCCCCGGTGTTCTTGCCGTTCACGACTGAAAAGTTCGACACGACACCAGCACTGGTCTCACTGGGTGGCGTTGCCGAGAAAGCGGCGGCGTCAGCGGCGATGCTGGTCTGGTTGAGCG
>JADGOK010000132.1 GCA_017882985.1 Acidimicrobiales bacterium | reverse complement strand
CGACCGCTTGACCGCCCTCGATGAGGAGGTCTTCAAGGACATCTTTCGAACCCTGGGCGTTAGTACCGACTGGAGTTTGCACTACACCACCATCTCGAGCCACGCCCGGGCCATCTCGCAGCGCGGATTCCTCGAGATGCTCGCGCGCGACGAGGTCTACGCCAGCGAAGCGCCCACCCTGTGGGACGTCGATTATCGAACCGCGGTCTCCCAAGCGGAGTTAGAGGACCGTGAACGTCCGGGCAACTACCACCGCGTCGCCTTTGCCACGTCCGACGCCAGCGGCCGGGTCGAGATCGACACGACCCGGCCCGAACTGTTGGCGAGCTGCGTCGCGCTCGTCGCGCACCCTGACGACGAGCGCTACCGGGCACTCTTTGGCACGACCGTCGTCACACCCCTCTTTCACGTCGAGGTGCCGATCGTCGCGCACGAACTGGCCGACCCCGAGAAGGGATCGGGTGTCGCGATGGTCTGCACCTTCGGCGACACGACCGACGTCGTCTGGTGGCGTGAACTGCACCTGCCGACGAGAGCGCTGATCGGACGTGACGGACGCTTCCTGCCCGCGGACTTCGCGAGCGAGCAGTTCAACTCGCGCGATCCCGAGGTGGCGAACGCCCTCTACGCCCAGATCGAAGGACATACCATCAACCAGGTCCGGGCCCTCATCGTAGACGCACTGCGCGCGAGCGGCGAACTGATCGGCGAACTTCGCCCCATCACTCATCCGGTCAAGTTCTACGAGAGGGGCGAACGACCCCTGGAGATAGTGACCTCGCGTCAGTGGTTCGTCGCGACGCTGGTGCACCGCGCCGAGCTGCTCGCGCGCGGCGAGGAGCTCCACTGGCACCCCGACTTCATGCGCCACCGGTACCGGTCGTGGGTCGAGGGCCTCAACCTCGACTGGAACATCTCACGCCAACGGTTCTTCGGCGTGCCGTTTCCCGTGTGGTACCCGCTCGACGCCGGCGGGCAGATCGACTACGACGCACCGCTGCTGGCCGAGCGGGCCGCGTTGCCGGTGGACCCGTCGAGCGAGGCCCCCGCAGGGTACGAGGAGTTTCAGCGCAACCAACCCAACGGCTTCGTCGGTGACCCCGACGTCATGGACACCTGGGCGACGAGTTCATTGACGCCCGAGATCGCTGGCCAGTGGGGTACCGAGCTCTTCGAGCGGGTCTTCCCGATGGACCTGCGCCCCCAGGCCCACGACATCATCCGCACGTGGCTCTTCTCGACGATCGTACGCAGTCATCTCCAGCACGACACGTTGCCGTGGAAGAACGCCGTGATCTCGGGTTGGATACTTGACCCCGACCGCAAGAAGATGAGCAAGTCCAAGGGCAACGTCGTCACCCCCAAACCGCTGCTCGAACTGCACGGCGCCGACGCACTGCGCTACTGGGCGGCCTCGGGTCGACCCGGCGTCGACACCGCGATCGACGACGCCCAGATGAAGGTGGGACGTCGTCTCGCCATCAAGATCCTCAACGCGTCCAAGTTCGTGCTCGGTCGCCTCGACAACGATCAGTACCGGGCGAGCGACGTCACCCAACCCCTCGACCGGGACCTGTTGGCGATGCTCGGACAACTGATCACTGAGGCGACGGTCGCCTTTGACGTCTACGACTACACCCGCGCGCTCGAGCGAACCGAGTCGTTCTTTTGGGCGTTCTGCGACAACTACGTCGAACTCGTGAAGATTCGCGCCTACGACGAGTCGAAGAGTCTTTCGACGAGGTCCGCGCGCGCCACACTCTCGCTCAGTCTGTCGGCACTGCAGCGCCTTCTCGCGCCGTTCCTGCCCTTCGTCACCGAAGAGGTGTGGCGCTGGTGGCACGACACGTCGGTGCACCTGAGCACGTGGCCGAGCGTCGAGGAGTTGGATCTCGGCGAGGCGACGTCGAGTCCGGGTCTCATCTTCCAGCCGGTCTGTGCCGTCCTCGAAGCGGTTCGTCGAGAGAAGAGCACGGCCAAGGTCTCCCAGCGCGCCGAGGTCGAACGATGCGTCGTTGCCGGACCTCGCCAACTGCTCGACGCGGTGCGGGCCGGTCGCGACGACCTCTGTTCGGCCGGAGGGATCCGTGAACTCGAGCTCGTCGAAGGCGATGACGTCCTGGTCACCGTCACGCTCGCGACGAACTAGACGAGCACGTCGCCGTCAGCGCAACCGCGAACGACGACGCCCTCTTCGGTGACGTCGTAGAGCGCGAACTGGTCGAACGCCCGCGCGAGCGCCCGCGCGAACTGTCCCGACTGTTCGAGGAGGGCGAAACCCACCTCGTCGGGCCAGCGACCCGAGGGGTCGCGCGCGAGGCTCGCGCGCACGCGCACGCCTCGTTGACGCAAGACGTCCAAGAGCTCGTTTCGGCGCTCTTCGTTCTGCCAGTCTTCGAGCTGGCGTGAATAGGGATTGTCCGCCGTCACCACGAAGAAGGGTCCGAGTTGGGTCGCGACGGCACTCGCCGACTCCCACTCGTTCGTCTCACCCTTCACCAAGAGCTCCGTCGGGGGCGACTGGTAGCCCGCGACGAGGCTCGCCGTCACGCTCGGACGCGGTTCGGTCACCGAGAGGGCGAACGCGACGGCCGCGCGCGTCGTCGCCGACGTGCGCGGACTGGCCGTCACGTCAAAGGCGTGCTGGGTGAACGGTAGTTCGACGTAGTAGACCGGCGCCACGGCGACGCGGCGGAACTCGTCGACGAAGTCGCGCGCCACGTTCACGTCCACGAGCGTGTCGTTGCCGCCCTGGATGACGAGAAAGGGCGGAGCCTCGACGTGAAGGCGGTGATAGGGAGAAAGGCTGCGGTAGAGATCTTCGTTGCCCACGTAGGGCCGCTGCACGACGCGCGACTCGAGCAGGATGCGCAGTCCGCGGCCCAGTCCGTGCCAGTGCGTCTCGTCGCCGGTCATCTCGAGCACGCCGTAAAAGGACATGCAACCGCGAACCGACCAGTCCGTGACGCCGTGGCAGTCCGCGGGTCGCCACGACGGGTCCTCGCTCGAAAGCGCCAGCAGCGCCGCCAGGTGTCCGCCCGCCGAACCGCCCGCGATCACGACCCGGTCGGGGTCGCCGCCGTGGACCGCGATGTTCTTCTTTATCCACGCGAGCGTGCGCGTCACGTCCTCGATCTGAGCGGGCCAGGGATGACGCGGGGCCAGACGGTAGTTGCACGAGACCGCGACCCACCCACGTCGAACGAATTCGTGCAGCATGGGCCGGCCCTGTTCGCGCTTGTCGCCGAACGTCCACGCGCCACCGTGGATGTAGAAGACCACCGGAGCGTCGCTCGGTGTCGTGGACGTACGCCAGACGTCAAGACGGTGACGTCGCTCGGGTCCGTAGGTGACGTTGCGGACAATCTGCATATCGCGCGGATGAAAAGGAATCTGCAGTGCGGTTCGCCACCACGTGCCGAAGTAGTCGTCGCGCGGGCGCGGACTCGCCAGCGGACGGCGCGCACTCGTCTCGAGTGATCGTCGCACGATGCGTCGCGCGTAGAACGAGATGGCGACGAGGGTCAGGTTCTCGATGATGACCAGCGTGGCGAGTCCGACCACGAGGTCCTCAAGCCAGTTCGTGCGCGGCCACCCCCACCACCAGAGCAGGCCGACGAGCAAGCCTTCGGCCACGACGGCTTGGGCCGGGAGTTCACCCGCGGCCCAGCCCACCGGGTAGGCCAGGGCGGCGAAGATCCCCCGTCGACCCGGCCGAAGGGCCGTCAGCGCGGACAGCAGCAACCACGCGGACGCAATCGCGACGAAGTAGGCCATCTGACCATTGTGGTCGCCACTTCGCTCTCCGGGCAAACTCCCTAGGCTTCGTACGTGAGTGAATGGCCCGACTCCCTCGAACGACTGCGCGGGACGGTGGGCGTATGGACGAGCACGCACGACGCACTCCCGGCCGCACGATCGGGCGAGGTCGCGCTCGAACTCGAATCGCTCGGCTACTCGGCAATGTGGATTCCCGAGGCGTGGGGTCGCGAGGCCTTCACGAGTTCGGGGCTCTTGCTGGCGGCCACCTCGACCCTGACGATCGCCACCGGTATCGCCAACATCTGGGCCCGCGACGCGGTCAGCACCGTCAACGCCGCAAAGACCCTCAACGCCGCCTACGACGACCGCTTCGTGCTCGGTCTCGGTGTCAGCCACCGGCCGCTCGTCGAACGGCTGCGCGGCCACGAGTACGCCGCCCCGCGCGCGGCCATGGCAAATTTCCTCTCCGCCATGGACGCCGCACCGATGCACGCCGCCGAAGCTGAGCAGCGCTACGCCCGCGTGATCGCGGCCCTCGGACCCAGGATGCTGGCCCTGGGCGCGACGATGACCGACGGCGTGCACCCCTACCTCGTCACGCCCGAACACACCGCTCTCGCCCGCGCGGCCGTTGGCGACAA
>JADGOK010000131.1 GCA_017882985.1 Acidimicrobiales bacterium | reverse complement strand
CACGGGACCCTGGATCCGGGCGTTCGTGCGCTCGACCGTCTGGACGATCTTCGCGGTGGACTGGTCCAGGACGCCGTGGTCGAAGGCCTTCAGCCGGATACGAATCATTTGTCGGTTGTCGGCCATGACCCCTACTTCAGGATCTTGACGACGCGACCCGAACCCACGGTACGGCCACCTTCGCGGATGGAGAAGGTGAGACCCTCTTCCATGGCGATGGGCTTGCCGAGGGTGACGGTCATCTCGGTGTTGTCACCGGGCATGACCATCTCGGTACCGGCGGGCAACTCAATGGTGCCGGTGACGTCGGTGGTGCGGAAGTAGAACTGCGGACGGTAGTTCGCGAAGAACGGCTTGTGACGGCCGCCCTCGTCCTTGGTCAACACGTAGACCGAGGCTTCGAAGATCGTGTGCGGGGTGATGGTGCCCGGCTTACAGAGCACCTGCCCGCGCTCGACGTCTTCCTTCTTGGTACCGCGAAGCAGCGCGCCGAGGTTGTCGCCGGCGCGGCCTTCGTCGAGCAGCTTGCGGAACATCTCGATGCCGGTCACGACGGTCTTGGTCGTCGGACGAAGTCCCACGATCTCGACCTCGTCGTTGACCTTCACGATGCCCTGCTCGACCTTGCCGGTCACGACCGTGCCACGACCGGTGATCGACATGACGTCCTCGATGGACATCAGGAACGGCTTCTCGGTTGAGCGCACGGGCTCGGGGATGAACGAGTCGACCGCGTCCATGAGCTCCATGATCTTGTCGCCCCACGCGTCGTCGCCCTCGAGCGCCTTCAGCGCCGAAACACGGATGATCGGGGTGTCGTCGCCCGGGAAGCCGTAGCTGTCGAGCAGCTCGCGCACTTCCATCTCGACGAGCTCGAGGAGCTCCTCGTCATCGACCATGTCGGCTTTGTTGAGAGCGACCACGATGTAGGGCACGCCCACCTGGCGAGCGAGCAGCACGTGCTCACGGGTCTGGGGCATCGGTCCGTCGGTCGCCGAGACGACGAGGATCGCGCCGTCCACCTGGGCGGCACCGGTGATCATGTTCTTCACGTAGTCGGCGTGGCCGGGCATGTCGACGTGGGCGTAGTGACGATTCGCGGTCTCGTATTCCACGTGGGCGATCGAGATGGTGATGCCGCGCTGGCGCTCTTCGGGAGCGGCGTCGATCTTGTCAAAGGGCGTGAAGGCGGTACCCGGGACGCGGGTGGACAGCACCTTGGTGATCGCCGCGGTCAGGGTGGTCTTGCCGTGGTCGATGTGACCCATGGTTCCAATGTTTACGTGCGGCTTAGTGCGCTCGAACTTCTGCTTTGCCATTGTCGGGGACTAACTTTCTCTCTAGTGACCGGCCACTTCGGACCCGTCGGGTTTGTTTCGGCCCTCCCCGACGACGGTTTGGACCTTGGTTTCGCTGGTTGCCCAGCGTTCTTACGCGCCGGTGGCCTTGGCAACGATTTCCTTGGAAATCGCCTCAGGTACTTCTGCGTACGAATGGAACTGCATGCTGTACGTCGCGCGCCCTTGGGTGCGAGAACGCAGGTCAGTAGCGTAGCCGAACATGTCAGCCAGCGGCACAAGCGCCCTAATTGCTTGGCTATTGCCCACCTGCTCCATGCCCTCGACGCGGCCGCGTCGACTCGAAAGGTCGCCAATGACGTCGCCCATGTAGTCCTCGGGCGTGACGACCTCGACGGCCATCATCGGCTCGAGCAGGACGGGACTGGCGAGACGCGCCGCCTTCTTCACCGCGATCGATCCCGCGATCTTGAAGGCCATTTCCGACGAGTCGACGTCGTGGTAACTGCCGTAGGTGAGCCGAACGCGCACGTCGACGACCGGATAGCCCGCGAGCACGCCCGCGGTCAAGGCCTCGGTGATGCCCTGGTTGACCGGCTGGATGTACTCCTTGGGGATGGCGCCACCCGTGATCTCGTCGACGAACTCGTACCCACCGCCGGGCCCCGTGGGCTCGAGGGTTATGACGACGTGCCCGTACTGACCCTTACCACCGGTCTGGCGCACGTACTTCTCTTCGACTTTGGTGACGGTCTTGCGGACCGTCTCGCGGTAGGCGACCTGGGGCTTACCCACGTTGGCGTCCACCGAGAATTCGCGCAGCATTCGGTCGACCAGCACTTCGAGGTGCAACTCGCCCATGCCCGAGATGACGGTCTGGCCGGTCTCTTCGTCGCTGCGCACGCGGAAGGTCGGGTCCTCTTCGGAAAGCGCGTAGAGCGCCTTGGACAATTTGTCCTGGTCGGCCTTGGTCTTGGGTTCGACGGCGACGTGGATGACGGGCTCGGGGAACACGAGGTTCTCGAGCAGGATCGGCTGATCCACCGAGCTCAGCGTGTCACCGGTCGTGACCTGCTTCAGACCCACCGCGGCGACGATGTCACCGGTGCGGATCGTGTCGAGGTCCTCGCGGTTGTTGGCGTGCATCAAGAGCAAGCGTCCGAGACGCTCCTTCTTCATTCCCTTGGTGGTGTTCACCACCGTGTCACCCTTTTCGAGCGTGCCCGAGTAGACGCGCAGGTAGATCAACTTACCGACGTACGGGTCGGTCATGATCTTGAAGGCGAGCGCTGAGAAGGGCTCGTCGTCCGAGGGCTTGCGCTCGAGGACGTCTTCCTTTCCCGGCTTGGTGCCCTGGGTGGGCGGCAGGTCAACCGGCGACGGCAGGAAGTCGACGACGGCGTCGAGCATGGGCTGGACGCCCTTGTTCTTGAAGGCGCTGCCGTTAAGGATCGGCACGCAGTGGTTCTCGAGGGTCCCCACGCGCAGCGCGCGACGGAGGTCGGCCGGGGTGATCTCCTCTTCGCCGAGGACCTTCTCGGTGAGCTCGTCGTCGAAGGTCGTCAGCACGTCGAGCAACTTGGCGTGGTACTCGTCGGCCTGGGCCTGGTACTCGGCCGGGATGTCGACGACGTCGAAGTTCTCACCGCGGTCGTCGTCGTGGTAGATCGTGGCCTTCATCGTCGTAAGGTCGATGACGCCCTGATAGTGCGACTCGACGCCGATCGGCAGCTGGATGACGGCCGGCACGCAGTCGAGGCGGTCGGCGATCATGTCGACGCAGCGAAAGAAGTCCGCACCGATGCGGTCCATCTTGTTCACGAAGCAAATACGCGGCACGTGGTACTTGTTCGCTTGGCGCCACACGGTCTCGGTCTGGGGCTCGACACCGGCGACGGCGTCAAAGACCGCGACCGCGCCGTCGAGCACGCGCAGCGAACGCTCGACCTCGACGGTGAAGTCGACGTGTCCGGGCGTGTCGATGATGTTGATGCGATAACCGTTCCAGTGAGCGGTCGTCGCCGCCGACGTGATCGTGATGCCGCGCTCTTGTTCTTGGACCATCCAGTCCATCGTCGCGGCGCCCTCGTGCACTTCACCGATCTTGTAGTTCTTGCCCGTGTAGAACAAGATGCGTTCGGTCGTCGTGGTCTTGCCGGCGTCAATGTGCGCCATGATGCCAATGTTGCGAACCTTCTCCAGGGGGAATTCGCGAGCCGTCATTTCAATTACTTTCTTTGCTTACCAGCGGTAGTGTGCGAATGCCTTGTTGGACTCGGCCATCTTGGCCACGTCCTCGCGACGCTTCACGGCGGCGCCGACGCCGTTGCTGGCGTCGATAATCTCGTTGGCCAGGCGCTCCGCCATGGTCTTCTCGCGGCGCTTCTTGGCGAAATCGGTCAGCCAGCGGATCGCCAACGTCGTGGCGCGACGGGGCCGAACCTCGACGGGAACCTGGTAGGTGGTGCCACCGACGCGGCGACTGCGCACCTCGAGCTCGGGGCGGACGTTCTCCAGCGCGCGCTTCAAGGCGGCAACGGGGTCGGCGCCGGTCTTCTGCTCGACCTGCTCGAGGGCGGTGTAGACGATGCGCTCGGCGATCGTGCGCTTGCCGCGCTCGAGGATCTTGTTCGTCACCTGGGTCACGAGCACCGATTTGTAGATCGGGTCGGGAACCAGCTCTCGACGTTCAGCGGGGCCCTTACGAGGCATTAGCTCTCCTTCTTTGCGCCGTAACGGCTACGGGCCTGCTTACGGTCGCGCACGCCCGAGGTGTCGAGCGCGCCGCGGATGATCTTGTAACGCACACCCGGCAGGTCCTTCACACGGCCGCCACGGACCAGGACGATGGAGTGCTCCTGCAGGTTGTGACCGACGCCGGGGATGTACGCGGTGATCTCGACGCCCGAGGTGAGGCGCACGCGCGCGACCTTTCGAAGGGCCGAGTTCGGCTTCTTGGGCGTGACGGTATGCACACGGGTGCAGACGCCGCGACGTTGCGGCGCCCCCTTCAGCGCCGGCGTCTTGGTCTTTGAAACTTTGTCCTGCCGGCCTTTTCGGACCAACTGTGCAATGGTGGGCACGCGGAACCTCTTCTAGTTGTACATCGTTCTGGGTACGTGCCAG